>CASTFX010000083.1 GCA_949448405.1 uncultured Clostridia bacterium | reverse complement strand
AACAAACCAGTGTCCTTTAGTTTAGAAACTATAAATAAAAAAAGATAAATATAGCTTGCGAGTAAGAGAATTGAAAACGAGTATATTTTATAACTGTTTTTTCAGGTAGTACAAATATGTGCTACCTTTTTCTTTGTCTACCAAAAATTCACATTAAAATATGAACAGTTCATAGATTTTAGTAATAATAAGTAGTATAATAATAATGTGTAAAGGAGAAATATTAATGCCATATATAGAATTTAAAAATGTTGATAAAAAATATAAAATGGGAGAAATCACAATAAATGCACTATATAATACCAACTTTCAAATAGAAAAGGGAGAACTAGTAGTAATTGTAGGTCCATCAGGAGCTGGCAAAACAACAACATTAAATATACTTCGGAGGAATGGATACAGCAACAGCTGGAAATGTACTAGTAGACGGAAAAGATGTAACTCAGCTAAAAGGAAAAGCATTAATAAAATATAGAAGAGAAGACATAGGATTTGTATTCCAATTTTATAATTTAGTACAAAACTTAACAGCAAAAGAGAATGTAGAGCTAGCAACACAGATTTGCAAAGACTCATTAGAGCCTGATGAAGTAATAGAAAAGGTAGGACTAAAGGATAGGAAAAATAATTTTCCATCACAGCTTTCAGGAGGAGAACAACAAAGAGTTGCAATAGCAAGGGCAATTGCTAAAAATCCTAAGCTATTACTTTGTGATGAGCCAACAGGAGCACTTGATTACAAAACAGGAAAACAAATATTAAAACTATTACAAGATACTTGTAGAAAAGAAAAAATGACAGTAGTAATAATCACACATAATACAGCACTTGCACCAATGGCAGACAAAGTAATATATTTCAAAAATGGAGCAGCAGAAAAGATTGAAATAAATGAAAAGCCAACACCAATAGAAAATATAGAATGGTAGGAGGTAAATAGTGAAAAAAGCCTTAATAAAAGATAGTTTAAAAGAGGTTAAAAATACATATAAACGATTTATTTCCATTAGTCTAATGGCTTTCTTAGGAGTAGGCTTTTTTGCAGGGATAAGAGCAACATCTCCTAACATGGTAGACACAATAGATAAATACTACAAATCTCAAAGTGTATATGACATACAAGTAATATCAACACTCGGACTAACCGATGAAGATATTGAAGAATTATCAAAAATAGAAAATATTGATATATTAGTAGGTAGCTATGAAAAAGATGGGAAAATTAAAATAGATAATAGTGAGATAATAGCTAAAATAATTACAATAGATCAGTTAAATAAACCTGTACTACTAGAACGGTAAAATGCCAGAAAACGAAAATGAATGTCTAGTAGAAAAAAACTTTTTACTTGAAAATGAAAAGCAAATAGGAGATAAAATAACATTAGATGTAGAAAAGCAAACAAATGATGAAGGAGAAGAGATAGAATATCTAAAGCAAAAAGAACTAACGATTACTCGGAACTGTTCAAAGCCCTTTATATATATCAAATGATAGAGGAACAAGCAATTTAGGGGCAGGGAAAGTTGATTTCTATATATACATATCAAAAGACAATATTAATGCAAAAGACATATATACAAATATTTATATGAAAGTAAAAGAATCAGATAAATACAAGACCTCTAGTAAGTCATACGAAAATTACATAGAGAATGTAACACATGAGATAGAAAACATAAAAGAAGAAAGAGAAAATGCAAAACAGAATAGTTTAATAGCAAAAGCACAAGATAAAGTGAATGAAGCAGAAAAAGAATTAAATGACGAAAAAAGAAGAGCAGAAAGCAAGATAAAAGAAGCTGAAAATGATATAGAACAAGCAAAAAAGGATATAAATAATGCAGAAAAGGAAATAGAGACAAATCTAAAAAAAGCAGAAAAAGAATTTGAGAACGCAAAAACAAAAATAGAAAATGCAAAAACAGAGATAACAAACAACGAAACTGAATTAGCAAAAAAAGAAGGATATATAAACAGTTTACCTGCAGAGCAAAAGGCAATTGCACAAAAAGAAATAGAAGCTGGAAAACAAAAGTTAAAGATAGCAAAAGCAGAAATTGAAAAGCAAGAGAGTGAATTAGAAAAAACAAAAAAATCCACATATAATGAAATCGAAAAAGCAAAAAAAGAAATCAATAAAGGAAAATCAGAAATAACAAAAGGAGAAAAAGAGCTAAACGATAATAAAAAAGAATTTGAAGAAAAAATCAGAGATGCAGAGTCAAAACTTCAAGATGCAAAAGATAAAATTTCAGACATAGAAAATCCAACTTGGTATATTTTAGATAGAAATTCAAATGCAGGATATATAAGCTTCATACAAGATACAGATAGCATAGCAAATATTGGTAGAGTATTTCCAATAGTATTCTTTGTAGTTGCAACACTTATATCACTTACTTCAATGACAAGAATGGTTGAAGAGCAAAGAATGCAAATAGGAACTTTAAAAGCATTAGGATATAGTAAAAAACAAATTATGATGAAATATATAATATATGCAGGGGCTGCATGCATTATTGGTGGAATAATAGGAATGAGTATTGGATTTATAATCATTCCAAAAATAATTTGGATAATGTATGGAATAATATATCAAATGACAGATATTTCACTTAGCTTCAATCTAGCATATGGAGGAATAGGACTTGTCCTAATCAGTATTTGTATAATAGGAGCAACTATATATACAGCATTTAGAGAGCTAAGAAATGAACCAGCAAAACTTATGAGACCAAAAGCTCCAAAATCAGGAAACAGAGTGATTTTAGAGCGAGTAACTTTCATTTGGAAACATTTAAACTTTAGTAAAAAAGTAACAGTAAGAAATATTTTTAGGTATAAAAAGAGATTTTTAATGACAGTAGTTCGGAATACTAGGTTGTACAGCCCTTATACTTACAGGGTTTGGAATAAAGGATTCCGTAATGCAAATAGTGCCTAATCAATTTGATAATGTATTTGTATATGACATGCAAATAACATTAAAAGATAAAATAAGTGAAGAACAAAAGGAAACTATAAACTCATACATAAGTGAAAAAGGAGAAACATTAAAAACAGCAAAGGCCTATATGACATCTGGAACAGTAGAAAATAAAGAACAATCAGAAGCTGTTCAAATTATTGCTACAGATAATTTTGAAAATCTTTCAGGATTAATAAATATAAATGATGCAAAAACAAAACAGGAAATTAGTATAAGTACAAATGAAATTGGATTAACAGATAAAGCAGCAGAGCTTTTAGGATTAGAACTTGGAGATACAGTATTTCTTAAAAATAGTGATGATAAGAAAATTGAAGTAAAGATATCACACTTTATAGAAAATTATGTGCAGCATTATATATTCATGACAGAAGAAACTTATGAAAGAATTTATGAAACAGATTGTGATTATAATGTAATACTAACTAAAAATATAGAGTTAACAAAAGAAGAATCAAATAATTTAGCAAAAGAATTATTAGCAAAAGAAGAAGTAGCTGCAGTTACTGATATATCTTCTTTAACAGAAACGATAAATAATATGCTAGAATTACTTAACTATGTGGTAGTTGTATTAATAGTCTCAGCTGGACTTCTTGCATTTGTCGTGCTATATAATTTAGCCAATGTAAATATTAGTGAAAGAATAAGGGAACTTGCAACAATAAAAGTACTAGGCTTTTATGATAAAGAAGTGTATAATTATGTAGCAAAAGAAACTATAATTTTAACCACAATAGGAATTTTATTGGGGTTAGGATTTGGATGTTTTTTATCAACATACATATTAGGAACCTGTGAAATTAATATGCTTAGATTTCCAAAGGTAATACATTTGGAAAGTTATATTTACTCAATACTTATAACAGTAGGGTTTACTGTAATTGTAAATATTGTAACATTCTTTTCACTTAAAAAAATCAATATGATAGAAAGTTTAAAGAGCATATAATAATAGGATAAACAAAGGAAATAAACATATGGAAAAAAATTTAAATAAAATAAGAAGAAAAAATGCAAAGCTTTACCCAATATACAAAATGTTTTCATGGGATTTACTATTTTTCTATTCAATAGAATTCCTATTTTATACAATAACAAAAAAGGTTACTGCTTCAGAAATATTAGTAATAAATGGATTTTATTTGTTATTCAGAATAATAATGCAAATTCCAGCAGTAGCAATTACAGATTTTCTAGGTAAAAAGAAAAGTATAGTTTTAGGAAATATAATGCTTATATTTTATATGTTAGGATTAATATATATTCCTGGAGCAATTGGTATAATTCTAGCAAATCTGATATTCTCTCTAGGATATGACATAAAAACTATAGCAGAAACAAATCTTTTATATGATTCTGTTTCAACAAAGGGAGGAGAAGGGCTATATTCAAAGTTAGATGCGAAAGGTCGGAAGCCTATACTACATATTAGACGGAATAGCTTCATTAACAGCAGGATATTTATTCGTAATAAATAATTACTTACCAATGTTTATATGTCTAGGATTTATAATTATATCAACTATATTATCTTTAAAATTTGAGGATATATATGAGGTCAAAAAAGGAAAAAGTATAGGGTTAATATCCACCTTAAAAGAATATAATGAGGATTTAAAAGTTTCATTTAAATTTATAATAAACTCTAAAAGAATGAAAGCTTTTGTTTTATTCCAAATAGTTATATATAGCTTAATTAGCATAATAGATACATATAATGGAGACTTATTAATAAGTATTGGTGTGCCAGAAGAAGAATTTTCAATGATATTTGCAATACACACATTGATTGGTGGAATATCACTTGCACTAAAAAAGCCTATTGAGAAAAAATTTAAAAATAGAACTCTATCATTTATATCATTAATGTACATAGGCGCATGTATTGTTATAGGAGGAATAGCAAGTATTCACACAGAAAATTCAATTGTACCAATTATATTAATAATGTACGCTACTCAAAAAATTTCTACATCCATTTGGTATGTATTAGAATTAAAATATATAAAGAATTTTACAAATGAAGAAATGAGAAATAAACTTACATTTTCTTATGAATTTATAGGTGGAATTGCAGCAAGTATATTTTCGATACTTGGAGGAATATTGTTAGAATTTGTAAATGTCCAAAATGCATTTTTAATAGTAGGATTGTTCGCTTTAGCAAGTATGACAATAGTTCTAGATTATATGAAGACTAGATTTGGATTAAAGCCAGATGAGTATAAAAAAGAAGATATAGAATTTGAAAGTGCTTTAAAGTAAAAAAATATTAGGAAACAAATGAACTAAAAAATTACATAAAAATGAAATATTTGTTTGACAATTATTTGTTTTTATGATATTATTTAACAAATGATAAAAGGAGTGATTCTAGTGGGAAGAAAAAAAAGTACAGTAGAGCTTAATAAAAGAGAGAAAGCAATTTTAAAATTTATAGAAAAACAAATAGCAGAAGTAGGATATGCACCATCAGTTAGAGAGATAGGTAAATCAGTAGGGTTAAAATCAACTGCAACAGTTCATGGATATTTAGCAAAATTAGAGCAAAAGGGATACATAAAAAAAGAAAATCAAAAAGGAAGAACTTTAAGATTATTAAAAGGTGGAGAAGGCAAAAAAACACAAGAATCACAAAAAGATTTCTACACTTCAAAAGAATTAGTAGAAGTTCCTGTAATTGGAAAAATAACAGCAGGTGCACCATTACTTGCAG
>CASTFX010000082.1 GCA_949448405.1 uncultured Clostridia bacterium | reverse complement strand
ACTTTTTGAAGTGATTATATAGAGTTATTAAAATCTTCTGAATTGGTTCTTTTAAGTAAAGCAAATCATTTAGTATCTCTATTGCTTTTTGTATATTCTTTTTTCCTAAGTTATCTGTTAAATCAAATATATTACTATCTAAAGTTTTTATTGATAGCGCTTCTACATTAGATTTTGTAATTGTTCCATTCTCTCCAACATATTCTATAAGTTTTCTTATTTCATTTATTAGTTCTTGCATGCTTGTACCTGATGTTTCTATCAAAAAGCTGATTACTCTTGATTCTGCTTTTACTTTGTATGCATTGCAAATAGCTGTGAGCCTTTTTTCTAACATTATTGGTTTTTGAAGTTCAAATTCACAAATAATTCCACCTATTGACTCTACAGTTTTAGTTATATTTAGTTTTTCTATATTCTCTTCTATAAATACTAGTATTATTCTTCCATTAATATCGTCTATATTATCTTTTAAGTACTTTTCTAAGCTATCTCTTATCTCTTTTGTATTAGATGATTTCTTTTTTGTTTCTTTTTTGAATAAGCCAGAATTTTTAACTATTATCATCTTTTTGTCATATCCAAAACATGGCATTTGAATTTCTTGCATTAGATTTCCTATTGTTTCTTCATCTAATTCAATATAGTTTATCCCGTACTACTTTTTCTCCAAATAACTTTTTAATTTTTTTTACAGCTGTTTCTAAAAGATATGTCTCTTCACCATATAAAAGGTATATACTATTTATTTTTTCATCTTTTAATTCTTTTTCTAGTTCTTCTTGTTTCATATCTACCTCTCTTATAGCTTTTCTGCAAACCTTGCAGAATGTGCATGGCATATAGCTATTGCCATACTATCTGTAATATCATCTAATTTTGGAAGTTTTTCTACATTTAAAATTGTTTTTACCATCTTTTGTACTTGTATTTTGTCTGCTCTACCATATCCGACAACTGCTTGTTTTACTTGAAGTGGAGTATATTCATAAGTTGGAATTTGTCTTTGACAACCTACAACTAAAATCACACCTCTTGCTTGTGCAACATTTATAGCAGTTTTTACATTATTGTTAAAAAATAACTCTTCTACTGATATTGCATCTGGCTGATATTCATCTATAATTAAGTTTAAATCTGTAAATATTTCTGATAATCTAAGTGGAAAGGACATTTTCGCCTCTGTCTTTATTGCTCCACTTGCTATTAGTTTAAATTTATTTCCAATATAGTCTATTATGCTATATCCTGTTATTCCATATCCTGGGTCTATTCCTAATATTCGCATAAACACTCTCTACTTTCTTAGTATTATCCTAAATACTTCTGCAACACTCCAAGCTTGTGCTGGAGCTGCTTTTGAAGCAAAAGGCTTATTTATATCATATATCTCTCCTATACTTCCTATTACTCCGTCATTATCTAGTGAGTATAAAAAGTTTTTTTCTGTTGTCTTGCAAAATTCTTCTAACTTTTCTGTAAGTTGTTGTTTTTTTGTCTTATTTGTTTGTGCTTTAATCATATTTTTAAGTGCATCATAGTAAAGTCCAAGTAGCCATGGCCAAGCTGGCCCTTGATGATAACTTGCGTCTCTTTTAAATGGATCCCCTTCATAGTTTTCAACATAATTAGGCTCTCCTTTTGCAAGTGTTTTTAGTCCATGTGTTGTAAGTAATTTTTTGTCTACTACTTTTATTATATTTTCTGCTATATCACTATCTGGATCTATAACTGGATAGCTTAGTGATAAGCTAAATAATTGGTTTGGTCTTATTTTTCCATCCCCTAATACGTCGTATAGACATTTTCTTCTTTTGTTATAGAATTTGTTTACAAAAGATATTTTAGTATCTTCTGCCATTTCTTTATATATATTTGATTCTTCTTTGTTTTCACAGGTAATTGCTAATTCTTGCATTATTTTTAAAGCATTGTACCATAGTGCATTAAGCTCAACTGCTTTACCGTTTCTTGGAGTAAAAGCAATATCTCCATATTTTGCATCCATCCATGTGTTTTGGGTTGATGGAGTTCCTGATACTATTAAATAGTCCTCATCTAAGTATATGTTATTATTCTCTATGTCTATACCTTCTACATATGATTTTATTATTGATTTTAGCCTTGAATATATACCTTTTACAAATCTCATATCATTTGTATATTTTAAATATTTATATACTGCTTCAAATAATAAAAGTGAAGCATCACTACTGTTGTATAAAGGTCTTAGGTCAAAACCTGAATATCCATTTGGCACCAATCCAAATTTTATATCTCTAATTAGAGTTAGAATTACTTCTTTTGCAACTTCATATCTTTTTGTTATTAATAAAAGTCCTTCAAAAGATATAAGTGAATCTCTTGCCCAATCTAAAAACCATGGATATCCTGCGATTAGTGTATGTAATCTAAAGTTCGGTCTATATACAACAAAGTTATCTGTTGCTATTACATATTCTTGTATAAATTCTTTATATTTAGAATCATATTTTCCTTCTAACTTAAGGTCGTATAGTCCTGTTGATAGTATTAATTTTCTTATTCTTACTATTTCATCATTTATTACTTTTTTTACGTCTAATTCCTCTATGTTATCCTCTAATGAGCATACAAATGAAACTTCCTTTTCCTCATTTGCTCCTATTTCTATTTCATATCTTCCTGGAACTACTAGGTTTTCTGATGGATAAAATCCTCTTTTTTCTTCTTCTATATAGTACATATTATTGAAAATATCTGAATTATGTTCTATATATGTTCCTTCACTTGTATTTAAGTAAATAGGGTTTTCTGCTTGATTATCCATTATTATTACAACTTTTTGATTATTTACTGTCTGTTTTAATGTAAATGTATGATTTGTACTCATTTGGTGGAAATCTCTATTATTCATTATAGGTGCGAGTGTAAGTTTTACATTTTTATCCTTTGTCTTTATTCTATATAATATGCATAATGTATTTTTTCCATATTCTAAGCATATTAGTTTTTTTATTTGGACATCTTCTACTTTATATGTAAAAATTGGAATATAATCTTTTTCAAAGCTTTCTTCATACTTGTATCCATCTGAAATATAGTTATTTGCCATATTTGTGTATAAATTGTATTTCTTATCTTCTATCTCTATACTTTCATCTACTTTTGAGAGTATTAGTTTTCTTCTTCCTGGTGCTACAAATGGAGCGATTAATAATCCATGATACTTTCTAGTATTGCAACCTACTATTGTAGATGAAGCATATCCTCCAAGACCATTTGTTATTAACCATTCTTTCTTTAGTCCATTTTCAAGGGTTAGTTCTTCTTTATTAAATTTTTTCATATGTATCCTCCAACTTTTATTCTTCCTCGTCACCCATCATTCTTCTATTTTCTCTTCTTTGTAGTTCGCTTGTTCTAATAGATCTTATTCTTTCATCATATTTTGAACTAAATTTACTCTTCTTTCTGTCATCTAATCTTCTAGCCTTTTTATTTACCTTTTCTTCTTTCTTTTTAGCTTTGTTTTTAAATTTTAATACAGCTTTTCTCTTTTCATTATTTGCTCTAAGTTTAGTATTCATTCTTACATATTTAGGGTTATTTTGCATATCTTTAAATTTCATGTCTTCACATATAATCTCAATTATTGCATCTGCAACACTTGATGGGTCATGTCTTATTGCGTTATCTTCTATGCATGAAAAGTCTTTTGCAACTGATTTAACTCCTAATTCTCTACATTTTTGAACATCTTGTTCTACACGGAAGGCTCCATCTTTGTTGTATCTTCTTACAAATTCAGGAACTACTTCTCCTGTATCATATATACAATAGTCTATAATCCTTCCATTTGCATGTTCAAATATTGCTTTCATATGATCTGATAATGCAAAGTCGTCTGTTTCTCCTGGTTTTGTCATTATATTTGATACATATATTTTTATTGCTTTGCTATCTTTTATAGCTTTTGATATATTCTTTATTAATAAATTTGGTATTACGTCTGTGAAAAGATTTCCTGGTCCAATTATTATTGCGTCTGCATCTCCAATAGCTTCTAATACTCCATTTGCTGGTCTTGCGTTTGATGGCGCGTTAAATACTCTATTTATTCTTGATACTTTTTCAATTGAAGTAATAGCTATTTTGTCCTTTTCTTCAATTACAGTACCATCTTCTAATTCTGCACAAACTTTCATTTTGTCTAGAGTTACTGGTAATATTTTTCCAGTTATATTTAATATTTTTGAAATGCTTTCTATAAACTTAGAACCTGTCCCATGTATTTCTTGCATGGCAGATAATATTAAATCTGTGAAATCCATTTCTCCTTGGAACCCTAGATTTAATAATTTTTTCATTTCTTCTTCATCACTAGATAGTGCGATTATACTTTCTTTTACATCTTTTATTGGTAAAAGATTATTATATTCTTTTTGTTTGTTTTCATATTCTGACATTTCTACAATTGCTGTTAAATTATTTGTATAGCTTTTTAGTCCTCTAAGAACAGTATTTAGCCCTGCTCCTCCACCGATTACTACTATCTTTGGTCCTTCTTTATATACAGTTTTATTGAATATTAAAGAATTTATATTTACATCTTTTTTACTTCTATTTTTTGAAAGTCTGTCATCGGTATCTTCTACAAGTAACTCTAACACTCTTTTTTGGCTATATATTATTCCTACTATTACTAACATAAATCCTGCAACAGATAAGAATATTGTAAATATCAAGCTTGCTATAGATATTTCTTTCATATCTATTATTGTTGCTATTCCATAACATAATAGAATTATCCCTACTAAAATTACGAACATCCATCTTTTCATTCTTGTTCCTGATTTGAACCATTTAAAAAATCCAAGCATTGTTTATATGCCTCCTAAACTTTTGTAATATTATTTGTTTATTATATCATTTAATGTTATTTTAGTAAACAAATTTCTGTTAAATTCGGGAATTTATTTTATGAATTTTTTTGTGTATATGAAAAAGCAAGAAACTGTATAAAATATAGTTTCTCGCTTTTGAATTTATTTTATCTTGCAGTTATGCTGTATGGACTGTCGCTTGTTCCTGTTCCTGTTATTCCTATGTTTGCTTTAGATAAGTCAATCTCTATTACAGGTCGTATCGCATAGCTCGCCTCCTCCGAAGATCCTGAAGACGTATAAATTGAAAGATGATATCCCACCCTACACTGATAAACATTGAACAGTGTAAAATTCGCATAGTTATTGTATGGATCACAGCAGCGAGATGCTAACCAATATTCTATATGTTTGGTTGAAGTTGGGTTATTAGGTAACCCTGTCACTAGAGCTTTATTTATCATAGTACCCGCTAATTGGATTGCATCATATCCATAGGCTGTTTGATTTCCTGCCAGTCTGCTCGCTGATGCATTGCCGCTATACCAGATACTTTGTTCTGATAATTCTAAACTTCCTGTATAATTTCCATCTATACTTCCGTATTTCTCATACTGGAATATCTTTGGATAAAGTTTGTTATTTGGTACATATTCTATACCTACTTTTGGATAATATCCCACTAGTTTATCTATATCTTCTACTTTTACACTTCTTCCTATTGCTCCTAAACTGCTATTTGAGTATAGAGTTTTGCATGCGTCATTCAACAATTTTACTCCGTTGTTATATCCATCTGCTCCTTTTAATGTTACTTTTGTTGATGGTATCATTTCTGATATTAATGTTACTTTATCTCCTTCTGC
>CASTFX010000081.1 GCA_949448405.1 uncultured Clostridia bacterium | reverse complement strand
GTTTATTGGATATGTACTGTTTCTTCTTGATTTTCTTAATTTAGGATTTAATGGCATATAAATATATCTTCCTTTTTCTCCTTCGTGTAATTCGATTCCATCCACTACTAATGAATCTCCTATTAAAATACTTGCATATCCTAAAAATTTTCCTTTATTAATTTTCTTTACTCTAACTTCGTTAATTTCTAACATATAAAATTCCTCCTTAAATTATTTAATTTTTATAAAAGAGTGATACGAATATCACTCTAATTTTATCTATTATTTGTTTTTTTTCTTTTTAATACAATGATTCCTGTTGTTATTCCTAATAATGAAATTACCAAACTACTCACTAATAGTATAAGGCTTACCTCACTACCAGTTTGAATCTTTGGTATTAGCTCATTGTAATAAGTAAATGTGCATATAGAATTATTATCTTCTAATAATTCACCATCTACAAAAGTTCCTTGATCATTTATTTCTACTCTTACAACTTTATTTGATAATTGGTAACCCTTTGGGGCTTTTGTTTCTTTTATAAAGAAAACGCCATATCTTAGGTCTTCAAAAGATACTGTTCCAGTTTCTCTATCAGATTTAACTTCTTTAATTAATTTAGTACATTCAGCATCCTCGTAAATTCCAAACTTAAAGTCTGCTTTTATTATTTCTTCTGTTACACTATCAGCTTTTACTACTTTGATTGTTTTTAATATTGGCATATCTTTCATTTCTACTAATTGTGTTTCTTTGTTTTCTGATACTTTAAATGTAATACTTTCTGCTTGTTCAAATCCATAAGGGCAAGTAATTTCAGTTAGTATATATTCTTTTCCTTCTTCTAGTCCTGAAGCATGATGTGGCTCATTAGTTGAGATCCATTTATCAATTACATTTCCTTCTGTATCTGTTATTGTAAGTTCAGCACCTGGTAGTTCCTCTCCAGTCACTAAATCAGTTTTAGAAATCAAGACTACTTTATCAATCATTTCTATTTTTTGAGTTTGTTTGTCTGTTGTAACTGTAAATTGTATGTCTGTTGCTTTTACATATCCTTCAATTGCAATCTCTTCATGTAATGTATAATTTTGTCCTTCTATTAATCCTTGAATTTTATGTGGTTCTTTGCCTGATACCCATTTATCTACTATATTTTTAGTTCTATCATTAGTTACTATCATTGTAGCACCTTCTAATTCATTACCATTAATATCTTTTTTTGTCATTTCAACTATTTTATCTATTAAAGTAATCTCTTGTGTTTCTTTGGCTTCACTTACTACAAATTCTGTATCTGATGCCATTACAAAAGCTTCTGGTGCATATAGTTCATGTAATATATATTTTTTATTTTCTTCTAATCCAGAAATATTATGTGGTTCTTTTGTAGTTATCCAACTATCTACAATTTCTCCATTTTCATCAGTTACATTCATTTCTGCACCTTCAATTATATTTCCTTCAATATCAGTTTTAATCATAGAAACAATTTTATCTATCATTTCTAATTTTTGAGTTTCTTTATCTGTTGTAACAGTAAATTGTATATCTTTTGCTTTTACATATCCTTCAATTGCAATCTCTTCATGTAATGTATAGCTTTCTCCTTCTACTAAGTTATTTATTCTGTGAGCTTCTTTACTAGAAATCCATTCATCTACAACATTATTATCTTTATCTAGAACTTGCATTTTAGCTCCTTCTAGTTCATCTCCTGCTATATTTTTCTTAGTCATTTCTACTATTTTATCTACCATATTGATTTTTTGAACTTCACCTGTGTTTTCTACTCTAAATTTTATATTATTTGCTTTAACAAATCCTAATGGTGCTAAATCTTCTCTTAGAGTAAAATCTTTTCCAACTGTTATTCCCTCAATTTTATGACTTTTCTCTGAAGAAGTCCATTCATCAATTACTTTACCATTTTCATCTATAACAGATAACTTAGCACCTGGTAATTCTTTCTCGCCAGTAATTTGTGTTTTACTAACTTCTATAACTGTTGTCTTGTTTTCTATATTCATATTTAAAACATACTCTTTTGTTGTTGTATCAGTTTGCTTAAATATTACATCATGTTTTGTTTGATCTAGTACAGCACCATCTATTGTGCTAAGTTCTCTTAGAAAATATTTTCCCATTGGTAATTTATCAATTGTTAATTTTCCTTCTTTACTTAGATTATATTTTCCTACAACTGTGTCTTTTGTATATATAACACTTCCATCTGCAAAGTCTAATATATCTTCATTTGCTACAAGTTCAAATGATATTTTTGTAAAATCTATATCCTTAATTAATGTTTTATCTACATCTTTTCTTAGATCTACTTTTTTAGTTAAATTTAATTTTCCTTTTGGTTGCTCATTTTGAATAGTAACAGTTATCCACGCATCTAAATCCTTGTCATATTCTAATGTTTTATTTCTATTATTTATATCAAAAGTTAGTTCTTTATCCATTTGGATGAAGCCTGTTGGAATTCTCACTTCATCTACTTTGTATTTTCCAGCAGATAACTTTGTTTCCGTTTTCGCAATTCCATCTTTATTTGTAGTCCATGACTTGTAATATTTATCTCCTACTTTACATTGTACTTCTTCCCATTGATTATTACTTTCATTTAATTTATATAATGTAAATGTTGCGTTTGAGAATGTTACAAACTTTCCTGTATTTTTGTCTTTCTTTTGTAGTTTTATATATGATTCAAATGGTAAATCATTTTCTACATATTCTCTGATTGGTGTTTTGCTATTTTTATCAATATTTACATAGAATTCCTTAACTTTTTCTATTTGTGAAGATGGGGTATATGTTTCATTGACTGTGTACTCACCATAAGCTAAAAGTCCTGAAACACCATGTCCATTATCTGCTGTTTTAAATACTGAATATTCATCATCTTCAAATTCATTTAAATGTTTTTTTGCTTCATCAAAGCTTCCATAGAAATCTACATACTTACTTAAAATTGCTGTAAACTCTGCTCCACTTATCATTTCTGCTGTTGTATTATTATTAGTAGAAACTTTTATGACCTCGAAAGGTGCTTTTTGAACTTCATTTCTTACTGTTCCACTTTCACTAATTACTTTGGTATTAGCATCTTTATATGAAATTGTATAATTATATACATTTTCATCTTTATTGTATCCATTAGGAACAATTGTTTCTTTGGTGTAGTATTCTCCTACTGGTAATCCTACTATCTTATTTCCTTTAGCACTAATTTCAGCTGGTGTTACTGAATTAGTAATTTTTGTTGTTGCAACACCATATTCATTAAATGTATATGTTCCTATTTCTTCATCCTTTGAAAAATATTTTATAGTTCCTTTTTTATTATGAATATTAGTTTTTGCATATAGAGTATAAACAGCTCCCTTTATGGAGGCATCTCCATGATGAGAAGTACCATCTATACGATTACTATTTCCAGTTTTAATATCTATTTTTGTTAAAGCAATTTCTCCTGTTGGTTCACGATTGACTATTGCTTGTGTAGCCGTTTCGTTAGGTTTTACTTGTACTTTATAAGTTTCTGTATTAAGTAAGTAGCCTGTTCCAACAGATTTTTCTTTTATTGTATATATACCTTTTTTTATTCTTTCTAATTTTATTTTTCCATCTGTTACAGTAACATCGCCGTGGTAACCTGGTCCATCAACTGTAAATACAGAGCCTTCGACTAAATCACCATTAGTATTTAATTTAGTTAGCTCTAGTTCTCCAAGCAAATTAATTTTTAAGTCCATTGTCATTGTTACAGGATCATTATAGCCAAGTGCATATAGCTGATTTTGTATGCCGTCAGCGAATTCAAAATATACTGTTGTATCATTATCTCTTGATTCTTCCTTAATCATTCCCCATGATGCCATAGTTTCATCTGAAATATTAAGTCTTTCAATTGTACAATTTTCAGGAACTGTAATTGTTAGTGTGTTTTCTCCTTTATTATGTTGGAATCTAATATTGTTGCTTGTTGTATCGATACTAGAATATGATTGTAAAACTCCATTTGTGTCATTTACTGTTGTACTTTCTCCTGCTTCAACTTCTATTGTTTGTCCATCAAAAGATGGTCTTCTTTTCATAGTATTTATTTGATTATTTATGGTATTTTTAAAACTTTCATATTGACTTTGAAGGCTAGAATCTCTAAATGTCGCACTAGATTGTCCTAAACACTCCCATATATATTGCTGAGTGAATACATAATCTAGTCTTGCATTATACATACTCTCTGCCATTATTCCTCCATCTACGACATAATCGCCATGCTTACTGTACCATCCAAAGAAAGCAATTTGACAAGCCCTTTTAACAGTCGCATTTTTGGGAGTATAGTAACTTCCATTATAGCTTGCATCTGTTGTGAAGTCTACCTTATGTTCTGCACAAAAAACTGTGTATTGTTTCCCCGTAGTACGATTTATAAGTTTTCTTATTAAAATACCTGTACCACCTGAAGCTGTATGATCAGTAGTTTTGATATTTGAGGCATATTGTCCACCAACAAAATTTCCACTACCTGAAACAGCTAACACAGGACTTATGGTGCTGAAAATTGTTAAGAATAGCAATATGATTGCTACTATTTTTCTATTATTTATTAGATTTTTAATCATTTTTTCAATCTCCTTTACTAAAATTTAAAAAAGAACAAGTAATCTTGCTCTTAAATGATTTTTAATTTCATTTGTTTTATATCCATAATAAAAAGCCAAGAATTTATCTTGACCTTGTTTATTTATCTAAAGTAAAAATTAATAGTCCATTTTGAACAATACATACAACTCCACACTTCATAACCGATATGGACATTCTTTTAAATATTCATCCTTTTCTATTTTATAACTTTCCCATAACTCTCCCCAGTATGCTCTTTTGTTCTTGTAATCTGCGATAGCTTCATCTTTAGTTGCATACCATTTATTTGAGTTTCCTACATCCATTCCATGATTGTTATTATTAGTACATCTCGTTATAGTTGTTGTTGGTTGTGATATTGTTTCTCCAGTATTTTTAGGTTTGTCATTTTTCTCTATTTTTTTTGGAGTATTTGTATTATTTATTATATTGCTATTGCTTTTAGATTTATTTGTATTATCTTTAGTATTTTTATTTGTGTTTGTTTTAGTAGCATTAGTATTTATTTTATTTTCTTTACTATCTGAATTATCTACAATCTCTTCCTTTTCTTTTTCCTTTATAGTTATTTTAAATTCCTTTTCTACCTTATTAGAATATATGTCTTCCACTGCCACTTTTGCAACATATTCTCCTCCTAAACTTGCATTCACATTATTAAGATTCATTTCATAATCTTTTACTTCAGATAAGTCTGATACATTAATTAGTTCTTTAAAGTTATATGCTGCTAAATCTGTATTAGCTGGAATCTCAACATCTTTTATAGATAATTCTGGTGCAATTGTATCTACTATTCTAACTTTTTGCTTTAAAATCTTCTTTTTGTAATATACACTTATTTCATATTCTCCAACAGCAGGATAAACTTTGTCCTTTTCATTTTCAATATTATTTTCTATTATAATTTTATCTAAATTAATAAAGCTATTTTCTGATAGATCTATTAATTCTTTTAAATTAGGATTATATGTATTACCATATTCTATAATTACTTCATCTTTTATAAGTGAAATATTGCTACTAAATTCTAATATTAATAATCCTTCGACAACGCTTATCAAAATAATTGCAATTATTAAACTAATAAATATTTTTCTTTTCATTTATATCACCTCTTAATTAAAATTTTTTAAGGTAAAGACAAAACT
>CASTFX010000080.1 GCA_949448405.1 uncultured Clostridia bacterium | reverse complement strand
GAGCAAATGTAGACGTTTTATATATCCAAGAATATCTATAACGTCTACATTTGCTCTCTCTAAGTCGTCGAAGCATAAAACTTTATCGTCTGTTGAGAAAAAGTCTGAATAATTAACTCTATCTCCATTTTGTGTAACACCAAATAGGTTTGCCATATCTATTCCAGTTTTGGCATATTCTGGTATCTTAGTTACACCATTAATATCCATAAACTTTTTAAGGTTTTTATCCATTAGCTGAGTTGTTTCTATGAATATCTTTTTACTAATCTCTTCTAGATTTGATATTCCGATATAAAGACATATATATAGTTGTGAATGATTTTCCGGTTTAATGTCATTGATTCTATTTTGTTTCTTACCTTATTATTCCAAAAATAGGTTTTTCCAGATCCCCATTCTCCATTTATCATAACAGCATAATCTGTATAATCTGCTCTTACATAATCTAATATACTTTCAACTAATTCTTCCATTTGTTCCTCCATTCATTTGTTATCTAGCTAGTGTTAATACTAAAATCTCTTTTGCTTTATTCTCTTTTAAGATTTTTGAACATTCATCTACTGTATTTCCTGTTGTATATATATCGTCAAAGAGAATAATTTTCTTATCTTCTATTATTTGTTTATTTTGTATTTCATATACGTTTTTGACATTTTGTTTTCTTTCTTCTCTTTTTAACATACTTTGTCTTTTATTGTTTACTATCTTTTTTAATAATTTAACATATTTAATTTCTTTTATATTTTTTGCTACTTCTTTTGCAATTAGTTCACTTTGGTTATATCCTCTATCGTTTTTTCTTTTTCTGTGTATTGGAACTGAACATATTATATCATAAGATTTTATAATTCTACATATTTTTTCATTTTTTAATATTAATTTTGCAAAAGTCTTATACATATATGATTTATCAGAAAATTTATATTTTAATATTTGTTCTCTAAAATCTCCATGATAGTTTGATATATATATCTGCTTATTAAAATTTCTACAATTTAGATTAATCTCTTTATATTTTAAGTTTGGGCTTATCTTTTTGTCACATTCATCACATAATGATTCTTGATTTATTTCTCCACAAAATCCACATACATTTGGATAAATGATATCTAAAATAAAATCTAGTATCTTGGTTTTCTCTCCCTTCTAAATGTCAGCTAATTTTTGTCTTAGTCCGTGTATTTCTTACTTTTGCATCTGTATTTTTTATCATGAATTGTATTACTTCTTTACTTCCAACTATTATTAGTAATTTTTTCGCTCTTGTTATTGCTGTATATAAAAGATTACGAGTTAGTAGCATTGGCGCTGTTCTTACTATTGGTAGTATTACTACGTCAAATTCACTTCCTTGTGATTTATGTACTGTAATCGCATAAGAATGTTCTATTTGGTCTAAATCAGAATACAAATATTCTACAACTTTTCCGTCATAATTTACTTCTACTGTTTCAGATATAGTACTTATATTGGTTATAGTTCCCATTTCTCCATTGAAAATGCCTGTCCCTATATTTTCTCCTTGTTCCCATTCTATATCATAGTTATTTTTCATTTGCATTACTGTATCGCCTTCTCTAAAGCTTACTTGTCCGCATTACTTTTTCTGATTTTTTTGAGTCTTTTGGATTTATTAGTTCTTGGATTTTTTTATTTAATGCTCTTGTCCCAGTTTCTCCTTTTTTACTTGGAGTGATTATTTGTACACTCTTAAAGTAATCATAGTTCTCAAATTTCTTTAGTCCATTTTTGTATAAAGAAAGTACAAAACTTAGTATTCTTTCTTGGCTATTTTCTTGTACAAAAAAGAAGTCTTTTTTTAATTCTTCATTTTTATCGTCTGTAAAGTATTCTCCTGAATTTACTCTATGTGCATTTAGTACTATCTTGCTACGTGCTGCTTGTCTAAAGATTTTGTCTAGTGTAATTACTTTTATTCTCTCTGATGCTATAATATCTTTTAATATACTTCCGTGGTCCAACTGATGGTAACTGATCTACATCTCCAACTAGCACTAATTTTGTTCCTTCATATGTTGCCATTAGTAAATATTTCATAAGTGCTAAGTCTATCATGGAAGTTTCATCTACTATTATTACATCCGCATCTATTGGCTCTATCTTTATCTCTTCATTTATATATTTAACATCATTTACTTTTGATATTTGGAGCAATCTGTGGAGAGTTCTCGCATCTTCCCCTGTTGTTTCTGTCATCTTTTTTGCTGCTCTTCCTGTTGGTGCACATAGAACTACTTTTTTTAGTTCTCTTTTGTATAGTTCAATTATGCTCTTTATTATTGTTGTCTTTCCTGTTCCTGGTCCTCCTGTTATTATACATACATTGTTCTTGTTTACTGTATATACCGCTTCTTTTTGCTTTTCTGAAAGTTCTATTTTATTTAAGTTCTCTACCTTTTCTAGTTTTTCTTCAATGTTTGTTATATGTTTTCTATTTTTTACATTGTCTAATCTTATTAGTTTTCCTGCAATAAACACTTCTGCTTCGTAATATTCTGTAAGGTATACCCACTCTTCTTCATCTCTTTCTTCTATTACAATTACTCCTCTTGCTTTCATTTGCTTTAGTACTACACTTATTGTACTTTCTGAAATTTGAAGTAGAGTACTCACAAAATCAAGAAGATTATTTTTTATTACACAAGTATGCCCATTATATGTAGCAAGTAACAATCCATATTTTATTCCATAGATAATCCTTTGCTCATCATCTGTACTTACTCCTATTTTCATTGCTGCTTCATCAATTGTTTTAAAGCTTATTCCTTTTACTACGTCTATTAGCTTATATGGGTCTCCTTTTATTTCTTCTATCGCATTTATTCCATAGAGATCAAATACTTTTTTTGCATAACTTGAGCTTATACCTATTTCCTCTAGGAAACTTACTATTTTCCAAAGCTCTCTGCTTTCTACAAAACTTGCTGAAATCTCTAATGCCTTTTCATTTGTTATTCCCTTTATTTGTTCAAGTCTTTCTGGCTCATTTTCTATTACAAAAACTGTATCATCTCCAAAAGCTTTTATTATCTTCTTTGCAGTTTTTGGTCCTACCCATTTAACATTTTCACTTGCTAAGTATTTCTCAAGTGCTTCTAAAGTTTCTGGCATATTTTTTTTGAATGTTTCTACTTTAAATTGTTTTCCGTAGTCTTTATGTGTTACATATTCTCCATAAACTGTTATGCTATCTCCTATATTGATAAATGGCAAAAAACCTACTATTGTAATATCTCCCACTTCTTCTGTAATCATTCTCGCAATAGTGTATGAGTTTATTTCATTATAATATATAATTGTTTCAATTTGTCCTTGTAATTCCAAAGTTTTTTCCTTCCTAGTTTCTTAAAGTTTCTATTGCTTCTCCATAGTTTTCTTTATTGACTATTGCTGAGCCTGCAACAAATATGTTTGCTCCAGCATTTTTAGCGTCTTCTATTGTTTCTCCGTTTATTCCTCCATCAACTTCTATATCTATATCAATATTATTTTTATCTATATATTCCTTTAAAGTCTTCACTTTATTTAATGTTTCTGGTATTAGCTTTTGGCCTCCAAGTCCTGGCTCTACTGTCATTACTAAACACATATGTATATATGGAAGATATTCATATATTTCTCCTATCTTTGTATTTGGTTTTACTGATATTCCGTACTTTACTTCCACTTTCTTTTATATAATTTATTAGTTCCATTACCTCTTCTTTATTTTTTGTTGCTTCTAAATGAAATGTTATTATATTTGGCTCTAAACTGATATACTCATCTATAAATTCTTTTACATTTTCTACCATTAAGTGTACATCTAGTGGTATATTTGACATCTGTTTTATAGTATTTGAGTATTCTTTCATAATCTCTACAGTATTTTTGGGTACGAACTTTCCGTCCATAACATCTATGTGGAAATAATCTGTATGTGCTACCTCCAATCCATAAAATACTTTTGTAGCATTTTCTTTTTCTACATTTAATATCGAAGTCGAAATTTCTACCATTTGTGTTCCTCCTTATCTTTTAAATCTTCATAAATTTTTATATAGTTTAAATATCTTGTCTCTTTTATTTTACCTTCTTCTAATGCCTTTTTTATTCCACAGTTTTCTTCCTTTATATGAGTACAACCGCACATATTCACAATTTTTAATATATTTTCTAAATTCTATAAAGTAGTTTTCTAATTCCTTGCTTTCTATCTCATATATATCCATTACTTGAAATCCTGGAGTATCTAGAAGATATGTATCCTTTTCTATTTCATATAGAGTAATCTCTGTTGTTGTATTTTTTCCTCTTTTATTCTTTTTACTTATTTCGCCTTCATTTGTTTCATTTCTTCCAAGTAATTTATTTGTTAGACTTGACTTTCCAACGCCTGACTGTCCGTGCTAATGCACTTGTATTATCTTTTAATACTTCTCTTAGTTCTTCCATTCCTTCATCTTTTAATGTACTTGTTTGTATTACTTTGTATCCTGTTTCTTCATAAATTTTAGATAGACTTTCAGCTTCCTTTTCACTTAAATCTATTTTATTTATAACTATTATTGGTTTTATTTTTGAGAGTTCTGCATATGCTAGCCATTTATCTAACATAAGCAAATTAGGTTTTGGCATTTTGCTCGATATAACAAATATTATCTGAGAAATATTAGAAACTTTTGGTCTTTTCATAAAAGAGACCCTTTCTAATACTTTATTAATCACTGCCTGATTTTCATCAAATTCCACATTATCTCCGTACAACTGGCTTGATTTCCTCTGTCTTTAACTTCCCTCTCGCTTTACATTCATAAGACATTCCATTTGCTTGTACTATATATGTATTTGAAACAATTTTAATTATTTTACCTACCATATATGCTCCTATATTTTAGTATTGAGATTCTAATATCAATTAAATAATTTTTCGATAGACGTTGAGGGGACCTCTTTAGAAAATGTTTGAACGTAGTGAATTACATTTTCTTAAGTGGGGACGCAAGAAAAATTATTTAATTGATGTTAGAACTTAAATTTAAACTTGTATTAATTTAAAATCTAAATAATCTGCACTAACAAGTCTTAACTCTATACCGCCCGAATGTTCCCTTCAACTCTTTCGCTATATCCTTCCTCTCCATGTAAATGCCCATATATACACTTTGTCACATTATATTTTTGCATTATTTTTATAAAACTTGACTCCTCCAAAAGTATATTATTTGTTGGCGGATAGTGCATACAAACTATTATTTCTTTGCCTTCCCCATATTTTCTTATTCCATCTTGTATGGATAATTCTAGTCTTATTAGTTCTCTATCTATTATTTTTTTATCTTCTTCCTCTTTTGAACCTAAGTTCCATCCTCTAGTACCTACTATTATTTTCCCTTCATACTCATAAGAATTATTATATAGAAATGAAATGTTTTCAAAATTGTTTGCTTCTAAATATTCTTTTAGCTTTTTTAAACTATTCCACCAATAGTCATGATTTCCTTTTAATAATATCTTCTTTCCTGGTAGCTCATTTAAGTATTTAAAATCTTCATATGTATCATTTAATGCCATAGCCCATGAAAAATCGCCGAGGCATTAATACTAAATCTTCTGCCTTGACTTTTTCTATCCAGTCTTCTTTTATTTTCATTTCATGGTTTGTCCAATTACTACCAAATATATCCATTGGCTTTGGTGAAGCATTAGACAAATGTAGGTCTGCTATCGCATAAATCAATATTAGTTTCCTCCTATTTTTAAATTAGGTATTGCATTTAATGTTAAGTCTGATAAATTTCCATTTATGTATCTATAATATCCTGCTGACGCTATCATTGCTGCATTATCTGTGCATAGCTTAAGGTC
>CASTFX010000079.1 GCA_949448405.1 uncultured Clostridia bacterium | reverse complement strand
TATTTCAAGATATATATTTTTCAATAAAGTGTGACATATGTTTGACTAACCTACAATTTTGCAATAACTTGATTTTTTATTTTATTGAAATTTTATTCAATCTATGATAATATATTTATGGTAGCCTTAAGCTTGGATTGTAAGAATTGTTGAGTTCAAACAAATGTAGAACCTAAATGCAAAAGGAGGCATATTCATGGCAACTTTAAGGAAAGACAGTTTCACTGAGCGTAAACCCAAAGGCGAAAGGGGAAGAGGTTCATTCTATGGGATGCACCGGCACACCGGAATCACGATGAATCCTCCGAAAGTTCCTTTTACCGCTGCTATTGATGATGTCTATGGCAACCACGTCGTTTTTAACGATAGCTCTGATGAGCCCCTTGGTGAGTAACGCTCACCCTGCTGCTGGAGTCGTTTTCGGTCTCCAGCAGCTTTTATTTTAATATTCATATACTTCTGATTTTACTAATTTATCTCCATTATATTCAAGTCTTGCTGTAAAAAATGGGTAATCTTTTTTTAATATTCTTTCTAAAAATATTCTGTCTCCTTCCCATGTCTTTAAGTTCATGACCTTATCTTTATCCACCCACTCTAGTTCTCCTTCATTACATTCTATAAGTTCTCCTTCAAACTTATCTGCTGTAAAGACGTACATATACTCTGTTTCCCATTCATTAGATACATATGTTACTACACTTCTTAGTCTTATGCTTTTAAGTGTTAGCCCTGTTTCTTCTTTTACTTCTCTTATTACACATTCTTCTGGACTTTCTTTATCTTCGAATTTTCCTCCAACTCCTATCCATTTATCTTTGTTAATATCATTTTCTTTCTTAGTTCTATGAAGCATTAGGTACTTTCCGTTTTTCTCTATATAGCATAAGGTTACATTTTTCATATTTAACTCTCTTTTCTATTTTACTACTTATATTATTATCTTTAATTTACTTTTATCCTATTTCCAAATTGCAAGTTTATTTATAATTTATCAATTAAATCATACCTTTTAAATATAGTAATTATCATACTATATACTAACTTTTTTCCTAATAATTCTCTAAATTTTGTTGTCTTACTTTTTCCTTCACTTCTTAATTTTTCTAATTCTTTGCCTAAATTGTCATATTCATGAAGAATATCCTGTAATGCCTTTTCAAATCGTTCTAATCGTTCCATTTTTACTCCTAAAATCCTAATTTCCCTTATTGTTAATATAATCGTATATAAACAATACACTTGCAAAAATAATTATTATAACCATTGATAATATATCCCATATATCAATTATTGGTTCTGAAATCATTTTGAATAAGGTAACATTTACTATTAAACAAAATGGTATTGATAATAGCAAGGTAATTCCTGCTGCCTTAATTTTTCTTCTTTGTAATAGTTTGAAAATCCAAAATATACACCATAAATATATAATTGCAATTATAGACATTACAACTCCTATTGTAAATATCTCATTTTCTTTTATTAAAATACTTAATATGTATAAATATGGAATAATAAAAATGCTTAACATTCCTAAACTTGTACTTATTCCTTTTTTACCTAACATTACTATTGGTAATAAAACTAACCAAACAAGTATAATTGAACTTGTTGTAATTATTGACCAAGTAAATCTACCTGAAATAGCTAGATCACAAATAATACATACTGATATTGCTATAAGTAGCAATAAAGTAATTAAAATAGTTGTTTTTTTCATACTATTATTTTTTCCTTTAATAAATTATAATTTGTCGAGATGATTATAGCACAAGTCACAACAATTTTTCAATTCTTTTAAAAATTAATTCCTATTACTTGTCTCTCATTCTTTCTCTTGAATGCAATATAAAAGAAAGAACTTACATAAGGATATTTCATCCTTTTGTAAGTTCTTTCATCTTGCAATTTGTTAATTAGACTCTTCTAATATGGAATTTTTATACCTATTCATAATGCTCATTACTTGATACGACCAATGATATAGCTCTTCATTTCCTACAATTTCGCCATCACCATTAAGGTCTGACGGAGAACAATAGCTCTGGTTTACCTCAAATATTGTATTATCGCCTTTCAGATTTTTATGTAGGCACTTTATAGCAGCTATTAGGCCTTCTTCCATATTATCGAATTTTAAGCCTTTTCCATTTGCACCCATCATACCACCATAGTTAAAGTTCTTAACAGCTAAATTCGACCTAAAATACCCAGTTTCTAAGCTCATCACTGCAATTGAAAATAACTCATTCACTGGATATTCTTCCATTGTTTCTATCATAACTCTTGGAAGAATATCAATAATTTCTGGATTTCTTTTCCGTACTATACCTATGCTTTCTAATAAATAACGTATCTCCTCCTCTGTAAAACCAACTGGTTTACTCATATCAAGATTTTGAGATATGGCTAAACTATTAATTTTCTGAAGTAAAGCAAACTTTACTTCTTCCATGCACTCATATTCTTCAATAAAATCTTGAAACTCATTCAATCTACTTTCACATGCTTTAGTTTGAATTACCCCTCTTTGAGTACATACACTATCTATCCTTGGTTGCATGTCTGTTACCGTTTTCTGTGTGCTTTCACGTATAGAAGCAATAAGTTCACACATTTCTTCGTACCTATTGTATGCTTCACCTATGTCCTGTTTATCATACCCCCAGTTTTCCAATGCTTTCTGCACTACTGCTAATTCAGCCTCTTCTCTGTCACAAGTATCACTTACATTTGATATGCTATTATCTCTTGTTAAGAGCATATAATCAACATCTACTTCTAATAACAGCTGGCTTACTTCATCCATTTTATCTCTAGCTATTTCATAAATGACCCGCATTTCTGATTTTTCACAGTTTTCAAGTTCACTTAAGAGATTTTCTACATCTGATAATTTTGTTTTTGCTAATTCTAAGGTTTGGGTATACTGATCTATTAAGTTGTCTGTAAAGTAAAAATCTTCAATTGCTTTACTTTCGGCATTTTCCAAATTTTTTTGTACACTATTTAAGTTGTCCTCAATATTTTGAAGTTCACGCTTAGCTTTAATTTCATACCCTGTAAAATTCGAATTTGCCCAAATAATTGCAATGGCAATGATAACGAAGGCCGTCATGTTCCGCATTTTCTTGTTTTTTTTCATAATGTGTTGTCTTCTTTCTTTTGTATTTTTGGTTAACAAATTCCAAGTTTTCTCTCTTATCAAAAAAGAAAAAATGGTAAAATAACCTTATTAGATTTTACCACTTTTTTATATAAATTATCAACCCCAATCTTATTCTATCAAAATAAGCCAACTACCTTATTTGATATTCCTCTGCTCTTCTACCTAGCTCCTATTCAATATTAATTTCTTTGTTTCCTTCAACAACTTCTCCTATTTCGTAAGCTGTTTCTCCTTCTTGTTTTAATATTTCTAATGCTTCTTCTACTTGCTCTTTTGGAACAATTACAGCCATTCCTATTCCCATATTAAAGGTATTATACATATCTCTTTCTGGTATATTTCCTGTTTTTTGTATTAGCTTAAATATTGCTGGAATTTCATATGAATTTTTATTTATCTTTAATGCTACTTTGTCATTTAACATTCTTGGAAGATTTTCATAGAAACCTCCTCCTGTTATATGTGAAATTCCTTTTACTTCTATTTTCTCTAATAGTTTTACTACTGGTTTTACATATATTTTGGTTGGTTCAATTAATGCTTCTCCAAGTGTTTTGCCTAGTTCTTCTTTATATTCATTTAAGTTTTCTTTATCTACTTTAAATACTTTTCTAACTAATGAAAATCCATTTGAGTGAACTCCTGATGAGGCAAGTCCTATTATTTTATCTCCAACTTTAATATTATCACTATTTATTATTTTTTCTTTGTCTACTATTCCTACACAAAAACCTGCTAGGTCATATTCATCTACTGGATAAAATCCAGGCATCTCCGCTGTTTCTCCACCAACTAGTGCACAGCCTGCCATTTTACAACCATCTGTAACACCCTTTACAATTGTTGCTACTACTTCTGGTACATTTTTTCCTAAAGCAATATAATCTAAAAAGAATAAAGGTTTTGCTCCACTACATATTATATCATTTACACACATTGCTACACAGTCTTGTCCTACTGTATCATGTTTATTAAGTAAAAATGCTAGTTTTAATTTTGTTCCAACTCCATCTGTTCCAGAAACTAGAATTGGCTCTTTCATATCCTTTATGTCTGGCCTAAATAATCCTCCAAATCCTCCTAAATCTGATATAACTCCATTTGTATATGTGCTTTTTACACAATTTTTTATTAATTCAACTGATTTGTATCCTGCTGTCACATCTACTCCTGCATTTTTGTAGCTTTCACTAAAACTCTTTTCCATTTAAGACTATTCCTCCTTATTTTGTTTACGTACATATTTTACCATAATTCGATAAAAATTACAAGAATTTTCCGTTTCAAAAGCTTCTCTTTACTTCCTATCTTCTTTTTTTCTGTGACAATAAAAATGTTATATCTGCAACTAATGCTCCTATTATTGCAGATAATCCATACATTCCTATCATTTCAAGTGGTGTCATTGCCATTGTTATTTTTGATATTATTATCCCTATTGAAAACATTACAATAAAAATAATTAACACGCTAACTAGCGTTATTTTAGCTGTTTTTGTTGCCTTTTTTGTTATATCATAATTTATAAATGTTCTTTTTGCCTCTGTATTTATGTGTAATGCTATTGAAATTGCAAATTCTTTACTTTGTACTATATCTTCTATTTTACTTTGAGCAGATAGAAATTCTTGATTTCTATTTTCGTCTTTGTAATTAATAATATTATACTTTAGTATTTGTCCTTTTGCTGTATAAAAATTTGCTTTTATAAGTAATATTGTAATTATTACTTTCTCTAATATATACACTAATAAATATAATGGTCCATTTAAAATGTGAAGCATATATAAAATTATTAATGCTATGACTAATATAATTGATATCTTTATATTTCTTTTTGTTTTTTCTGCTATTACTTTTTGCTTTTCTTCGTTTATTATCCCTTGTTTTATTAACTCTTTATTTAATGCATTTTCCATTTCTTTGAATTGAACATTATATATTTTTACTGTATCTTTAAGTCTTTCCTCTAATTCACTCTTTTTGATTTCTAATTTTCTAGGGAATAGAAAATTTAACACTACTATCTCATAATCGTTTAATTCATCTGAAGAAATATCAATATTTTGCTTTATAGTATAGTTATATTTTCCTAGCCCTTTTTTCTCATATTCTACTTTTATATAACCTTTTATATTTAGCTCTATTATTTCCGCTATTAGTAAGTCGAGATTATTCCCTACTCCCTGGTCATTTATATATCCGATAACAGCAACATCAGTATCTTTTATTTCTTGATTCTCGTTTTTTATTTCTTCTTTTGACCTATAATATTCAAAATATGTATATATAATAATTAATATATTTATTAAAATTAATATTATCATTTGGTCTCTTTTACCTTTATTTTGTATTTTAGATTCATTATATCATTTATAATAATTACAAACAAGAAATTTTTAACTAAAAAGATACTCTATAGATAAACGTCATCTTTTGGCGCTTGTCTATAGAGTACCTCTTTTGCCCCCTTGTTTTGCAAATGAAACTTTGCAAAGAAATTAATTTTTTTGAGTTAAACTTTACTAATATTTAATATTGTATCATATCTTTTATGCTCTTCTTGATTTAATTTTGATAATGCATATAAAGTCTTTGTTTCTTCCTTTCTGTTTTCATTTTCGTTTTTTGACTCTTGAAATCTTTTTTCTATTAAGTTAATCATTTCCATATGTTGTCTGTCATTGATTTCTATCTTTTCATCAAGATTTCTTTCTGCCTTTGCAAATTCTCTTAACATTTCCATTCTCAGATTGTCAATTTTGCCTATGAACTTTTGATCTAACTCATTGAACTTGCCTATGAACTTTTGGTCTAAACTTTCAATCTT
>CASTFX010000078.1 GCA_949448405.1 uncultured Clostridia bacterium | reverse complement strand
GAAACAAACTATAGTCCTTTAGCAGATTTGCTATAAAATAAAAATAGATAAATATAGTTGTAAGTAGAATATTCGAAAGTTATTATATTTTAGAACTGTTTTTAAAGTAGTGGAAACACTACTTTTTTTAACATTCATATTTATTTATGTAAAAATGTTTTCTCAACATAAAGTTTACTAGCAAAAGACTGTGCAACACTTTTAAGAAGAGACTGTTCAAAAATAGAATTCTCTGGAAGTGTATATTCAATTCCCTCAAAGGTATAAAGAATAGCTTTCTCTAAAGCTTCACAGAATTGGTCATAAGCAGTATTCACTCTAGCAGTTTTTGTAGCAAGAGTAATAAGCTCTGATATATCACTTATACTATAAATTTGCTTCAAAATACAGATAACTAAAAGAGTTGCAATATGTATTCTATTATATTTTTTCTTCTTAGGAGGCTTAATAAGTCCTTGCTTAACATAGTTATTAATCATAGTTTTAGTAATAATAGTTTCTTCTTTATTACCAATATAATTCTTTAAATTCTTCTCTAAAATTGTAACAGTTTGGTCTAAATACAAATCTAACTTTGGAAGTTCAGACCACCTAGGTAAATGAAAATTTGTTACAGTGTATGCAGCCATAAAATACCTCACTTATTATTTTAACATAAATATTGTAATAGTATATCATACATTAACATAAAACGCAAATGAAAAAAATCTAAGCAAAACTATTTGCAAAAATATAATTAAATGATATAATCTACATTGAATAATTGTACAAGAAAAACTAAAGCACACTTAAAATAACGAAGGAGGCTAATATAATGGGAAATATAGTCGTATTAGACGAATTAACCATAAATAAAATAGCAGCAGGAGAAGTAATAGAAAGACCATCTTCAGTAATAAAAGAAATGGTAGAAAATTCAATTGACGCAGGAGCAAAAAATATAAATATAGAAATTAAAAATGGTGGTATTTCATATATAAGAATAACAGATGACGGAAAAGGAATAGAAAAAGAAGATTTAGAACTATCATTTGAAAGACATGCAACAAGCAAAATAAGACAAGCAGAGGACTTAAATGACGTAAAATCAATGGGGTTTAGAGGAGAAGCATTGGCAAGTATTGCAGCAATTGCAAGAGTTGAAATGCAGTCAAAAACTCAAAATGAAGAAATAGGAAATAGAATAGTTGTAGAAGGTGGAAATATACTAGAACTAGAAGAATGCGGTTGCCCAAATGGAACAACAATAACAGTAGAAAATCTATTCTATAATACACCAGTAAGATATAAATTCTTAAAAAAGGACTATACAGAAACAGGATATATAGAAGATGTAATAACGAGACTTGCTCTAGTACATCCAGAAATAGCCTTTAAATTAATAAATCAAGGAAAAACAATAATACAAACAATAGGCGATGGAGATATAAAAAACGTAATATATAGTATATATGGAAAAACAGTAGCAACAGCTTGCCTAAATGTGAACTATACATATGAGGGAATAAATGTAACAGGAGTTGTTGGAAAGCCAGAAATTGCAAGGTCAAACAGAGGAAATCAAATATTTTTTGTAAATAAAAGATATGCAACAGAAAAAGCATTTAAAGGTATGATACCAATAGGAAAATTTGGATTTTTAGTTTTAAACCTTGAAATGACACCAAATGCAGTAGATGTAAACGTGCACCCAGCAAAATTAGAAGTAAGGTTTGAAGAAGAACAAAAAGTATTTAAGGCAATGTATTATGCGATACAAGATACTTTACTAAAAGCAGAATTAATTGCAAATTCCGAAACACAAATAACAGGAAAATTAGATAAAAATAAAGAAGAAGAGGAAGAGCAAGAACCAATGCAAACACCAAATCAAGTAAATGCAAATATAGTAGAACCAGAAAGAATTGAAGAGGAAGAAGAGAAGTCAATATCAGGACTATTTAGAAAAATAGCAAAGGGTGCTAGTGCGAAACAAGAAGCAAAAAGAGAAACTCTTGTAGAAAGCTTATATAATAGTAGAATGCAAGAAAAAGCAGCAGGCAATGAAATAAGGGAAGAAAAAATAGAACCAAAACAAGAAGAGAAGATAAATACAGAAAATACAATAAATATAGAAGAACCAACACCAGTAGAAACAAGAATAAATGAAATACCACAAGTAGAAAGCTTTACAATCAATAAAAATCCAGAGACAATTGACAATAAAGAAGCGATAAAAAACACAATAGATGAATTAATGAAAATGGGACAAGCACTTACAGCAGAACAAATAAGAGAGAAAATAGCACAAATAGCACAAACAACAAACAACAATACAAGTCCTATAAATAATAGTTATATAGAACCAATAAAAGTCGAAACAAAACAAGAGCAAGAAATAGAACCAAAAGTACTAGAAGATGAAGAAGAATATAAATCAGAATCAATAAGCACAGACAAATTCTCTATGAACATAAAAGGCATATATGCACCAGAAGAAAAGAGAAATCTAGTAGAAGATATAGCAAGAGCAAGAATAGAAAGAGAAAAGGCAGAAGAAGAAAAACAAGTAAATACTATCGCAAAGCCAGAAGAAAAATTTGATGATATGTATGCACAAATATTTGGAAAGACAATAGAAGCAAAGAAAACAGAGGAAGAAATTGAGAAAGAAAACCAGTCAAATGCTGGAGACATTGTTGATAGTAATACAAGTGGAAATATAATTGAAGAGAGTGAACAATATAAAGACACAATCCCATATAAATTTATAGGAATAGCATTTAATACATATATAATACTAGAAATCGAAAAAGAACTATATATATTAGATCAACATGCAGCACATGAAAGAATAATGTATGAAAAAGTAAAGAAAAACTATTATTCAGAGGAAGAAAAAGATTCACAACTTATGCTACTTCCAGACGTAATAACACTTACACATAAAGAAATGGATATAGCAAGAGATAATTTAGATAAATTCCAAAAAGCAGGATTTGTACTAGAAGAATTTGGAGAAAATACAATAAAACTTACTGGAGTTCCTAATATTTGTTTAGACCTAGATACAAAAGAACTATTCTTAGAAACTCTAGACGAAATAAACACAGTTGCAAGAACAGCAAAACAAGAAATAGAAGAAAGATTTATTGCAACAATAGCATGTAAAGCAGCAGTAAAAGCAAATATGGCATTAACAGAAGCGGAAGTAACAAGTCTTTTAGACCAATTACTAAAACTTCCAAATCCATTTACTTGCCCACATGGAAGACCAACAGCAATAAAATTAAGTAAAACAGACATAGAAAAGAAATTTGCAAGAAGAAAATAAGGAGGAAACAAATGATAATAATAAAATTAGTAGCCTTAGCAATATTCATTATAGCATGTGTTACAATATATCATAATACGAATTCTTTTGAACCAAGCAAAAGAATACTTTATATAATAGTTCGGAATGCTTGCAATGTATGCTATAACAGGAATAATATGTACAACAGATATAACAAACTTACAAGTAAAAAATGGACAAGCTGTAAAAGATGCATTAGACACAATGAAATTAATATTTACACCAATTAATGGAATGATAGTTTTAGCAAGTCTAGGAAATGTATTCGGAAAAGCAAAAGACCAAGATATATCAACAGAAAAAGCAGGAAAAAGATTAATTATTATATTAGTTGCAATAGTAATTATATTCATCTTTGAATCAAGTTATATTAAATCATTTATAACAGGAGTATTAGGGTAAAAATATTTACCCTAATTAGTTATTAATAAAAAGGAATGATATCTAAAAATGGGTAAACCAAAAGTTATAGTTATATGTGGGCCTACCGCATCACGGAAAAACAGGAATATCAATTGAAATAGCAAAAAGAATAAATGGAGAAATAATATCAGCAGATTCCATGCAAATTTATAAATACTTAGATATAGGGAGTGCTAAACCAAGTAAAGAAGAAATGCAAGGCATTAATCACTATATGTTAGACTTTGTAGAACCAAATGAAAGGTATAGTGTAGCAGATTACAAAAAAGAGGCAACAAAATGTATAAAAGAAGTACTAGATAAAGGTAAAGTTCCGATAATAGTACGGAGGAACACGGACTATATATAAATTCACTTATATATAATATAGAATACGATGACACAGAAATAGATGAAAAATATAGACAAGAGCTAGAAAAAGAGGCAGAAAAAAATGGACTAGAAGAACTATACCAAAAGGCGTGTAATATAGATGAAAAAGCAATGAGAAATATAAGCCAAAATGATAAAAAAAGAATAATAAGAGTACTTGAAATATATAAAAAAACAGGAAAGACAAAAACAGAACTTGAAGCAAATTCAAGAAAAAAGTTAGAGTACGATTATAAGGTGTTTATAACTAATTTAGATAGAGAGAAATTATATGAAAAAATAAACAAAAGAGTAGATATAATGATAGGTCAAGGCTTAATAGAAGAAACAAGAAATATTTTAAATATGTATAAAGAATATCCAACAGCAATGCAAGCCATTGGATATAAAGAAACAAAAGAATATTTAGAAGAGAAAATTACAAAAGGAGAACTAATCGAAAAAATTAAGATGGAAACAAGAAGATATGCAAAAAGACAACTGACATGGTTCAAGAGGATAGAAAATGCAACTTGGATTAACATGGAGGATAAGACAGAAGAAAACATAAGAAAAGTTATGGAGGTAGTAGAAGGCTAATGAATAAGAAACTTAACACGAAGAAAAAAATACTTGCGATAATAGCTATTATTCTTATAGCTATTATTCCTTTAAGTTTTTTATATAGCCTAATACAATTAATATTAGAGCCATCAAAAGTATTTGTTGTAGAAAATCGGAGAGATATACAATGAAGAATCAACTGTACGGATTCATAATAAGAGAAGAACACATTTTAACACGGAGAAAATTATAAGAACGGATTAGTTGAAATAAAGACAGAAGGTACTAAGGTATCAAAAGGAGATAATGTATTTAGATATTATAGTAATAATGAAGCATCACTCAAAGAAAAAATTTCAGAACTAGATAAAGAAATACAAGAAGCACTAGAAGGACAAAATGATTTTTATACAGCAGATATACAAGTTTTAGAGAAACAAATAGAAGGATATTTAAGTAAAATATTAGATACAAATAATGTAGAAGATATAATAGAGTATAAAGCAAATATCGCAGAAATACTTATAAAAAAAGCAAAAATAGCAGGAGAATTAAGTCCATCTGGTTCTCATATGAGAAAATTAATAGAACAAAGAAGAAAATATGAAGAAGAATTGAATAATGGACAAGAGTATATAAAAGCAGACAGAAGCGGTACTATTTCATATAAGATAGATGGACTAGAAGAGGTACTTACACCTGAAAATTTTGATAATATAAATGAAGAAATGTTATCAAGCTATAATTTGAAAACTGGACAAATGATATCAACAAGTAAAGAAAAAGGAAAAATTGTAAACAATTATGAAAGCTATATTGTAGTATTTTTGAAATCAGATGAAGCAAAGAATGCGGCTGCACGGAAAAACAACAGTGACACTAAGACTATCAGATACAGCAGAAGTAACAGGAGAACTTGCATATAAAAGAGAAGAAGATAACAATATAATGCTCGTATTTAGAATAAATAAAAGTGTAGAAGACTTAATAGCATATAGGAAGATATCTTTAGATATAGTATGGTGGAGTTATTCAGGATTAAAAGTACCTAATTCAGCAATAATTGAAGAAGACGACCTAACATATGTAATTAGAAATAGAACAGGATATAAGGACAAGATATTAGTTAAAGTTAATAAGAAAAATCAAAATTATTCAATAATATCAAATTATACATCAGAGGAACTAAGAGAATTAGGATGGACTCAAGAGACAATCGCAAATAGAAAAGTAATAAGTCTATATGATGAAGTAACAATAAATAAAAATAGAAGTAAATAGTATTACATAAATATTACAAAAATATTAAAAATGTGTTACGTACCCAAAAAGTATTGACAAATTATAAGAAAAGTAAGATACTATATATAGAAAAAAGCACAAAGGAAAAATTTAGGAGGTTTTTTTAAATGGCTGGAAGTAATTTAATGAATAAGGTAT
>CASTFX010000077.1 GCA_949448405.1 uncultured Clostridia bacterium | reverse complement strand
CCATTGCTATTGTACTGTTTGTGTCAGTAAACTTTCGAACAATTTTGAGTTTTTCGCTGTATGTTGGTTCCTGCGAATTGATCATTGCTTCCAGTTTTCCCTTTTGAAGCACATCTAACATGTCTACTTTTTTAATTGTCAGATGTGTTGCTTCTCCAAAGCACTTTTCTCCAAGATAATGTAACTGGATAAGAAACACTTTCGTGCCCTTTCTCCATTGCCACATTTCATCGATTGGCTCTGCGAATGGGTTGTTTATGGACTTTACCTGTGAGTCTGGTATCCGAGTCCACTCTGGTATTAGTCTTTTCGCTTTTTGTTGTCTCACCGTTTTTTCCCTCCTAAAAAGTATTATACTTATATTTTACTACATTTTTCCAGTTTTTTCAACTCTTAGAACTTTTCAATGTTATGTACACTCTCTGTTTATAAGACTTCGCTTTGTCTCTATATCTACACTTAAATTATCCATAATAATAAGCAGAACTCCTTCGTACATTACATACTCAGGGGCCTGCAATTTTGGTCAAATACCTCCTTACATGAATTCTTGGTAGAAGTGAAGCACGTGTATAGGACATTCTTCATCCGGCTCATAGTCCATAGAGATATTGTACTTGCTTTTTTCATTCTGCAATATCTTAATGACTTCCATCCAGACGCTCCAATCTGTTCCTGAAGCGTAGTCGTATGAATCCGGCTCATTGTATTGGTCCTTATCGCCATAAGGTTTATACCTATCATCCTTTTTGCCAATGCAGTAGCGAAGATCTGTCATAAACTCAAAATATTTTTCTTCTTCGCTGGCTGAGACATATATAGATATGACAACCTCTTCTGGCAGTTTCTTACGCATGCCTTTGAATGCTGGCACAAGGAACTGCTCAATTAACCGTTTCGCTTCCCTTTCTTTGCTTGTTAGTATTTTACCTGGTACCATACTGGCTACCTCCTAATTCTAGCTCCATGCTAGTTATTTTGCATATTTAAATTCTAACATATTTTACATAAAAAATCAAATTGTATTTATGCTCTATCTAATACTTGTAATAATAGTGCCATACGTACATACAAACCATTATGTGCTTGTTCAAAATAACAAGCTCTTGGGTCATCATCAACATCTGTTGATATTTCTATTACTCTTGGTAATGGATGCATTAATATTGTATTACTTGAGAATGTATCTAAAACCTTTTTATTTATTATGAATTCTTCTTTTCCGAAGTCTCCTTCAAATCTTTCTGCTTGTATTCTTGTGTGATAGATAACATCTAAATCTTTTGGTAATTCATCAAAACTGTTACATTTTTTATATTCTATTCCTCTTGATTTTAGCATATCTATGTATTCTTGTGGTAAAGCAAATACGTCTTTACTTAATCCATATATTTCTATGTTATCATATAAAGATAATAATTTAATTAATGAATGTATTGTTCTTCCATATAGTAAATCGCCAAGTATTGCAACTTTTGCTCCATCTATTTTTCCCCTTTTTCTTTTTATTGTATAAAGGTCTAATAATGCTTGTGTTGGGTGTTCTCCTTTTCCTGCGCCTGCGTTTAGTATTGGCATTTTTTCTACACTTGCTGCATCTATTGCTGATGTAACTGACTTATGTCTTATTACTAATGCGTCTGCATATCCTGAGATAACATTTACTGTATCTTGTATGGTTTCTCCCTTTGCTGCTGATGAAAATTCTCCAGCATTTTCTGTTGTTATAATTTTTGCTCCTAATTTTAATGCAGCTGTTTCAAATGATAATCTTGTCCTAGTACTTGGTTCATAGAACATTATTGCAATAATTTTGTCTTCTAGCTTATTTTTGTATTCTTCTTGGTGTGTCCTTACTTTATCGGCTAAAGCAAATACTTCTTCTAGACTTTCTCTTGTGTATTGATCACTACTTAATACATGTTTCATATTTTTCCTCCATATGATAAATTTTTATCATTATATTATATTACTAATCTTTTTTCAACAATTTTTAACGATTATTTTTTGTTTTTTTATGTCAATTTTCGAAACTTAATCATAATATATATTAAGCTTTATACAAGCTAAGTATCAGAAAGGATTGAAAAAATTATGGAATATGAAAATAACAATGAAAAATGCCCAGTAGTTGAAGTAGATGGTTTTATGGAAACTGGTAAACAATTTGATATAGAAATTAATCTTCCAGAAGATAACCGTAATGTTATATATGGTGTTATAGTAGACTGTTATCATGAACCTGTTAAAGACGCTGTTGTAAAACTTGTTGAAGTTGATTGTGAAAAAGGTGAAGAAATCAGAAAACCTGTTTCTCATACTTTCACTGATGAACATGGAGAATTCGTTTTCGGACCTCTTTGTCCAGACAAGAAATATGCTATTGATGTATGGGTAAGCAAAGTTAGAACTTTCAAAATCTGTGCTAGAGGTAGCAGAAAAGGTAAATGTTTAAAGGGTATTAAAATGGATCAATGTGATAAATGTTTTGATAAAAACCCTTGTGATATAAGAAACTCAGAAGAAAATTGTAATAATAATTGCGGTTCTTGCTAAATAAAAAACAATAATATTAATTTAGAATTTTGATTTACTGGGGCTGATTTTAAGGAAATCAGCCCCAGTAAATGCATAGCGGACGTGCTAATTTCCGCCCCTACGTTTAATTGACACAGGTATACAGTTCATATGGATGACCAATGCACACCCCTACATTTTTGTTAGTGTCAATTAGATAATTGTCGTCCCTACAATTTAAAACATTCTCGGATTTCCGTGGTCTCATTATTGGTGGCATTCCTCCTGGACCACCTGGTCCTCCTGGATTTGGCATACCTGGCATAAATCCTGGATTAAAACCTCCTGGACCTGGTCCCATATGTCCTCCTGGTCTACCTCCTGATAGTAATTCTCTTAACAAAAGAATTTTTATTAAATCCCTCATTAAATAATTAGTTGGTCTAGGTCTTCTAGTTTCTTTTGCTCTTGGATTTTTTACATCTCCATTTCTTACATTTTCCCTTGTATCTTCCATTTCTTCTCTTGGCTCTACTACATCGTAAACTTCATCTACCATTTGTTCTATTTGCTCTTTTGATATACTATATCCGCTTCTTCTACTACAAACTTTTTGTACTACTGGATACACTATACCATAAATCTCTGGATAAAGTGAATTTACGTCTTGCATATTTTGATTTACTCTTGCCATATCATAATAATCTTGTTCCATATATGTATTACCATTATTTGGTGCATTATATCCTAATACACTTTGCATGTATTCCTCATAGTTTCTATACATAAAAAAGTCCTCCTTCCACATATATAACTATATATATGCTAAGGAGGTATTTATTGTTAAATATTATTTACTATTTCTTTAAATTTCTTTCCTCTTTCTTCAAAGTTTCTAAACATATCAAAGCTTGCACTTGCAGGAGAAAATAGAATTACATCACCAGGTTCTGCGAATTTTTTAGCAAGTCTTGCTGCCTCTTCTAAAGTATCACACATGTATGTATCTACTTTTTTATTTTCTTTTTCCCCTTCTTCTTTTACTGCTAAAAATATTTTCTCAGCAGTTTGCCCCATTAGTATTAGAGTCTTTACATTATCTAACACAGGCTTTGCCATAGGTGCATAGTCTAAGTGCTTATCATATCCACCCGCTATTAATACAATTGGTTCTTCAAATGAGTTTAATCCTGCAATAGTTCTTGTTGGACTTGTTCCTATTGAATCATTGTACCATTTCACTTCGTCTATTTCTCTTATAAATTCTATTCTGTGTTCCACTCCTGTGAATTCTTTTATAGCTTCAATTTGTGTATCTATATCAACTAATGTTTTTGTTGCAGCTATTGCCGCACATATATTTTCATAGTTGTGTTTTCCTCTTAATAGTACATCCTTTGTATTCATTATATGTCTTCTTATTCTATCATTACATTCTTTTATAACATCTTCATCTAGTATTATTCCATCATCTATCTTAGTTTTACTACTAAAGAAAATAACTCTTCCTTCCGCTTCTTTTGAGGCTTCCCTTGTTATATCATTGTCATAGTTTAAAACTACTATGTCATCTCTAGTTTGGTTTTTAAAAATGTTCTTTTTAGCATCTATATACTCTTCATAAGATGAATGTACATTTAAGTGATTTGGAGAAATGTTTGTTATTACAGATATCTTTGGACTTATATTCATATTCATTAATTGGAAACTACTAAGTTCAAGTACTATATAGTCTTCTGATTTCATCTCTCTAAGTTTAGTAAATAGGGGTATTCCAATATTTCCTCCTAAGTAACAATTATATCCATTATGTTTTAGTATTTGATATATTAATGAAGTTGTAGTCGTCTTTCCGTCGCTTCCTGTTACTCCTAACTGTTCCTGGACACATTTCTATAAGCATTTCTATTTCTGTTGTGACAATTGCCCCTTGTTTTTCTGCTTCTACAAGCTCTGGAATGGTTGGCATACAACTTGGTGATCTGAAAATCATGTCAAATCCTTCTAATTCTTTTAAAGCATCTTTCCCAAATACATATTTTACTTCATATTCTTTTAATTTATCAAATATATCTTTTGGAATATCTTCTATATTTCTATTATCAAAAGTTGTAACTATTGCTCCTTTTTCATGCATATATTCAAGTAATGGAACATTACTTACTCCAAGACCTATTATTGCTACTCTTCTATTTTTCAAATAGTTTTCAAATTCTTCTAACTTCTCATTCATTTTTTCACATCCTAATTTTCAAAATTCTTTTTGGAATTATATATACTTCTCTAAAATTTTTCCTAAGTCTTTTGAAAAATCTTTTAGCATAACAAGTTTTATGCTGTTTTCTTTTCCTCTTGTATAATCATCTATTACTTGTTTTAATTGCTTAATGTTTTTCATTTCTGGCTCTATTTCATTTGTAAATAAATCTGCTCTATTTAGCAATTTTTCCTTTATTGTTACTATGTCTTCATTACTTGCACAAGATAATCTTTGGAATGTCTGATACACATCGTAATATTTGAATATTGGTATATTCATACATTCTTTATCAAACCTCTCATAGAATTCTTCCATTTTCATAGGTATACATTTGAATATTGCATCTGCTTTTTCTATATACATTCTGTCTTTTAATTTTGAATTTAGTGTATTAAAGTGTCTTAAAATATCTTCAACATCTGATGATGCTTCTCCTATTCCAATTGTGTCTAGTTCATCTTCTACATTATCGCAATATGCTGATACTAGTGATGATATATTCATTCCATTCATGAAAGTATTTTTAACTAGCTTTATATCATATTTTATTAATCCTTTTTTAATAAGGTAATCAAAATAGATAAATAATTTTACATTTTCTATTAAGCTTGTCTTTCCTGTTTTTACATCTTCTAGTATTTCATCTATAATTCTATCAAAGTCCTCATCACTTATTTTCCAATATTCTTCTGTAAGTAATCTTTTATATCCTGGAAGATTTGACCTATCTACAGTACTTATTATCATTTCCATGTCTTTTTTAAAGGTTTTCATGTCAAATATTCTTGTTCTTACATACATTTCAATAAATTTGAAAAATCTATATTCTGATTTGAAATTATAATAATATGTGTTATCAAATTCTTTAATATAAAATTGTCTGTTATCCATTAATACTCTTGAAGATACAAGTATTGCTTTGTACTCTTCATTGTTTGAAATATTTACGAACTTGTCTTTTGTAATTTTTCCGTGCCTTTATTTCAAAAGAAACTGCTATAGTAAATATTAGCATTGTTTGTAATACTCTACTATTTGTATTTGGATAGTTTTTACTAACCATTTCAAATACTTTTTTAAAGTCATTTAATGCATGTTTTAAAATTCTTAGGTTTCTTGTTCCACTCTTATTGAAAGTAGTAATAATAAGTCCTGTTGATTCTCTTAAAAACCTTATTAGGTCTGGATTTGACTCATATCTCATTAAAAGTCCGTTTATGATATAGTCAAATTTTGGTTGATATTCAAATGTTTCTCCTATTAATTTTTCTTTTATTCTTTCATAGTCATTTGCTTTATCAAATACATATTCTATCTTGTCTTGTATTTTTTCTACCATTGGTTTGTCTGTTACTTTTGTTAAGTCATTTTCTTTGTCAAGTATATATGTTGCT
>CASTFX010000076.1 GCA_949448405.1 uncultured Clostridia bacterium | reverse complement strand
ACTATATCTCTTGCTGCCATTATTTCTTCTGCTTCTGGAAGTACTCCCTGAACTCCTAATTTTTCTGCAACTTCTCCTGCATTTATTGCTCCTGCTGCTACTGACTTTTCTTCACAATGTTCTGATACAAAGCTTCCTATCTTGTTTACTTCTATCATTGCATCTCTTATCATTCTTGCATTTTCTACTGGCATTCCATCGTCTGAAAAGCCACAAGCCCCAGCTTCTAATAGCTCTTTGAAATTTACAAGTTCTTCCCCTTTTTCTCCTTTTGTTACACTTGCAAAAGGTAATACATTACATAGATTTACTTTTTTACCTTTTTCTATTATTTCTTTTAATGTTTCTACATTATCTGGAGTTGGTTTTGTATTAGGCATTGGGCATATTGTTGTAAATCCTCCCTTTACTGCACTCTTTGCTCCTGTTTCTATTGTTTCTTTATATTCAAAACCTGGTTCTCTTAAATGGCAATGCATATCTATCATTCCTGGCATTATGTATAGATTTGTACAATCTATAACTTTATCTGCTTCCTCACTTATGTTCTTTTCTATTTTTACAATTTTTCCGTCTTTTATTAATATGTCTAATTTCTCATTTGTCTTGCTTGCGTAGTCAATTACTGTTCCATTTTTTAGTAATGTACTCACTTTCAGACCTCCTTATATATTTTTTGTCATCATATCATTTTTCCGTATAGTTTTCAAGTATTATTTTGTAGTATTTTAGTGAACTTTCTTGAAATTTCTTGACTTTAATTTGTTTTTCAATTATTATATATGTGATAATTATAAATCTATTATGATATATAAGTATAAGGAGGTTAAATATGAGTAATTTAGTTTCATATTTATTTCAAACAAATGCATTTAAAGTTTGTCCTAATAATAAGCCATTCTGGTATACTTCTGGAAAAATAGGACCTTACTTTATTAATACACATTTTCTTTACGGAAGCGAAGAAAGTGCTGTTGAATTTTTAAGTTTTATTGATTTAGAAAAGGATAATAAGCTTGAGTTACCAAAGAAAGTTTTAGATAAAACACTTAGTCAATATAATAGTAATAATATTTATAAAGAAGTTATTGATGAAATGGTTTCTTTTATAAAATCACATATGAATATTGATGAAATCGATTATGTTTCTGGAGGAGAAAGAAGAGATTGGTTCTTTTCTAATATAGTTGCTTATCTTTTAGGTAAACCTCATATTACTGTTTTTAAAGATTTATCAACAGTTGTAAGTACTCCTGATTTTGAGGAAACTTTTGTAAAATCTGATTTAAATGGCAAAAAAGTTCTACATGTAGCAGACTTAGTTACAGCCGCTTCTAGCTATGTACGCGCTTGGATACCAGCTGTTCAATCTCTTGGTGCTGAAATAGTATGGAGTGTTGTTGTTGTTGATAGAATGCAAGGTGGAAATGATAGATTAAAATCACTTGGTATAGACGCTTATTCTTTAGTACAAATTGCACCTGATATGTTTAAGAAAGCTCTAGATTTAGGAATAATTTCAGAAGAACAAAGTGCAATGCTTAATAAATTCTATGAAGATCCTGATGGAACAATGAAAAAGTTTTTGATAGATCATCCTGAATTTTTAGAAAATGCTTTAAAATCTGATGAGAAAACAATTGTTAGAGCTAGACTTTGTATAGAGGGAGATTTATACGGATTAAAGTCATAATTGTAAAAGTAATATAGATAAAAAATAGATATATAATTTAATTTATATATCTATTTTATTTAATCTTTACTTACTTCCTAACTTTATACCAATATCTATTTCCTTCCCACTTCTAATTACTTTTAGAACAACTTCATCACCAACTTCTTTTGTGTAAATATATCTTCTAAGATCATTCATTTTATTTAATGGAACCCCATCTATTTCTGATATTATATCTCCTGTAAGTAGTCCTTTTCCATATGCAGCTCCTATTTTATTTATTGATACTACATATATTCCTGTGTCGAACTTTAAATTCCCATCTAAATATTGTATTACTTCTTTATCATATGCATATATTCCGATTGAAGCTTCTTTAAACTCTCCATTTTCTAATAACTTTTGTATTATTGGCTTAACTATATTTATTGGTGTTGCAAATCCTATTCCTTCTGCTTCTTCGATTTTTACTGAATTTATCCCAATTACTTCTCCATCTTCATTTATTAGTGGTCCTCCACTATTTCCATTGTTTATTCCTGCGTCTGTTTGTATTAGCTCTTCCATATAGGCTGCTTGTTCATCTTCTCCTATTTTTATTGTCCTATCTACCGCACTTATTATTCCGGAAGTTACTGTTCTTCTAAATTCTATACCTATTGGATTTCCTATCGCATACACTTTTTTACCTATTCTTATTTTATCTGAATCTCCAAGTTTTGCTGGAATTAGCCCGAAGCTTATCAATCTTTACTATGCTTAAATCTATGTCTTTATCTCCCCATATAACTCTTCCTTGGTATTCTTCTCCGATTTTCTAATGTTACATAGCATTTACTGTATTTTGCCCCACTTACATGTTCATTTGTTAATATATATCCGTCTTCTGATATTACAATTCCGCTTCCTAAAGATAAAGTCTTTTCAGAACCTAGACTAAATATTGAAGTATCATTTACTTCGATTTTTGATATTCCGAACAACACTTTTTGATACATTTTCTAGCATTGCACTTACATCTTCTGTATTTTTTATACTGATTTCTTTTGAAACTTTTTCTGCTGTATATTTTTCTTCTTCTACTTCTATATCTATGTACATGTCATACAATACTATACTTATAGTTGAAATAATAAATATTGCTATTACTAGAAGAACTAATTTACTTAATAAATGACTCTTACTTTCTCTTATTACATAGTCTTTCAAATCTTTCACTCTTTTCGTTTTTTACTACTTATGATTATTCCCTAAGACATATAATTGTATACGAAAAAAGCAGTAGATTTATCTACCACTTTTTACTAATACTTGTTTTCCTAAAAATTTGCCAATTGCTTTTAAAGCTCTTTTATACCATGGAATATTTTCTATTACAACAAGCTGAAAGCATTCTGTATTTTCCTGTATTTTTGGTACTTCTTTTTGCTTGATTTTTTCCTTTTTATGTACCTTTTTTGACGGACTTACTAGTCTAAATTTTGATTTATCTTCTTCTATTTCTTGTTTTATTACTTCACATGTTTTTTCTATTTCTTTTTTCTTTATATATTTTATTTTATTTTCTATCTTCCTTATTCCTCTTATGTTCTTTTTCATATATTTTCTCCTACGTTTAAACTACCTAAATTATATACTACAAACTTTCTATTGTCAATGAGATATGAGGATAGTATTAAGATTTAAAACATTGAATTATTGTACAATCCATAACTTTGATTAATTGTAGGAACTGAATTAGATATTGTTACAAATTTAATTGAATAAATATCTGCATAAATCGTAGTATTACTTTCTAATGCTCTTAATAAGATATAGCTCGCACCTACATCTTGCAAAATTCCTATTCTGTCTACTATATTATTTGTACCTATTAAAAATTCTACTCTGACTAGTTTTCCAATTTGTTGTCTTAGAAAAGCTGGTGTATATATATTATTAGTTAAAATCTCTGGTGAATTTGAATTAGTGGTTACTTGATTTTCCATTTGTCTTTTGTTTGAAATTTTATCCTCTTCCATAAAACTCTCCTTTAAATTTAAGTATTTGAATAAGATGCAGTTGGCCTATAAAAGCAATGTTCGCCTAATCTTGTATGAAATGTTCCTGAACCATTGTATGGAAATGTGCTCCCACAATTAGGTCTAAATGGGTTTAAATACCATAAACATTCTCCAACTTCGTTTAGTCTATTTCCTGCAATTACCCAGTCCGCTATATTATAATGAATATCTGTTGGGGTCATATTATAAATATTTTGTGGATTATACTTTCCAAAAAGTTCTTCCACTGCGCAATCAAATTGACCTTGCTGAAATATGATATTTCTAATACTACCACCTTGTGAAATTCTTGCATATTCTCCATTTGAGACATTTACCCTATTCATTACTACAGAAGCAACTGCTTTCATTCCATTTTCTCCTTCTCCTCCTGCTTCACATTGAACAATTCTTGCTATTAGTTCTCTATCAGAAAAAGCCATAATTACTCCTCCTGTTTTATTGTATGTGTTTTTTGTTTTAATGTTTCTTTGTACTACTATTTTTAGCATAGAAAAATGCCTTATAGATAAACGTCATCTTTGGCGCTTATTTATAAGGCACTTCCTTTTTCTTTTCCCCCATTGCAAAAGAAACTTTGCTTAGAATAAAAATTTTAGAAATTAACTAACATCTTTGATTTTGACATAATTTTTGTCTATTGATTCAATCATTGAATTCATTGCAGTTCCTATAGCTTTATATGTATTTTCAAATCCTTTTTCCATTTTCTTGTCTAAATCTGTTATTCTTTCATTTGTATTCATAATCATTTTGCTCATTGATACAAAGTTAGTTCTTGTTTCGTCCTCAAATTTGTCAATTCTTCCATTTACTAATCCAAAATTAGTTCTAGTTTCTTCTTCAAACTTGTCAATTCTTTCTCCTATTTTGCCAATTTCCTTTTCAAGTATTTTTTCAACAGCTTCTATTATTCTATCTTCACTCATACAGTTTCCCTCCTTTCATTTTAAGATATTTGGATTGTATCACATACAGTGTGAATTTGCAATTTGTTTTTATTGCTGTTCAGAATTGTATCATTATTTAATTTCCAGTTCAAATATTGGTCATATACTGCAAAAAAATCCTTAATCTTATCTTAAAATTGGAATTTGATTAAGGATTTTTTATTTTTATTTATTTTAGTGAGTCTTTGGAGTAGCGGACAACCAATGGTTGCCCCTACACCTGTTTATCTTATTTCTTACACTTATCTTGCAGTGATGCTGTATGGGTCGGTATTTGTTCCTGTACCTGTGATTCCTATATTTGCTTTAGATAGGTCAATCTCAACACAAGGGCGAACTAAATAGCTAGGATTGTTCCAGGAATCGTAAGACAGATACAAATTGATGGCAGTCATGGTACCACCGCTCACACAGAATTGGCGAAAAACGAAGGTAGTATCACCACGAGGACTAAGTCCGTAATCGATACAGCGCGAAGCAAGCCAGTATGTGGTATGTGAAGTTGAGCCTGTGCTATTTGGTTGTCCTGTCGTTAGCGCATGCTGTACTGTAGAAGTTGCTTTATAACTGCTTAGTGTATAGTTATAATATGTCCACTCTCCTTTTAATGTGCTTGCTTGCGCATATCCACTATACCATTTTGTTTGATTTGATGGTCCTAGTAGTGTTCCATACTTTGTATCTACATATCCTGTTTTTTCATCTGCAAATATATATGGATAATATCTACTAGCTACTGTATATACTTTTCCATATTCACTATTCAATGATGTGGATGGTGTTACTCCCATTAATCCATTTATATCTTCTACATTTGCATTTCTTCCTGTTGCTCCTAAACCACTATTTGAATATAATGTTTTACATGCATCATTTAATAGTTTTACTCCATTATTATATCCATCTGCTCCTTTTAATGTTAAATTTCCACTTGGTATTGTTTCTGATATTAATGTTACTTTATCTCCTTCTGCATTCATTACTCTCCATCTTAAGCTTGTACTTTTTGTTATTGTTTGGTCTCCATTTCCACTTCTTTCTGCTCCGCCTTGAGTTGTGCTGTATGTTGTTGGATTTGAAGCTGGTTGATAATCTACATAATCTCCTACTTTTAATTGGTCTGTACTTACTCCTAACTTATCTGTTGTTTGTGTTATTGCTGCACCTTCAATTGCTCTTCCTGCCATGTCTGTTACTTTTACTCTTAGCCAGTATTTTGTTCCATCTTTTAGCCCTGTGTATTTATATGAGTTGTTTGTTGTGGCTGCTGTTGTTCCTGTATATGTACTTGTTGTTTTTGTTGTGTAACTCGTTCCATCTGTGCTGTATTGATATTCTACTTTAGCTAGTCCTGAAATTGTGTCTTGTGCTGTTGTTCTTACTGTTATCGAACTTGTGTCATGTGCTACATAAGCCGTTGTTGCTGTATTTGGGTTACTTGTATCTATTTTTATCGTTTTTGCTGCTGATGCTCTTTTATTTCCTGCTTTGTCATATGTGTATGCTGTAATTGTACTTGTTCCTTGTGC
>CASTFX010000075.1 GCA_949448405.1 uncultured Clostridia bacterium | reverse complement strand
GTAACTGGTTTATTTCATTTTAGGAGGTAAGAAAAAATGAATTAAACCTGTTCCATTTCTTTTGTGGCACAGGTCTTTTTTGTGTTTGATTTGTGTTTGAATTTCCTTCTGTTGCACCAAATTTGAAGCCTTTTTCTTCTTTTTCTTCTTGCTTGGTGTTTTTTAATTCTGGAAATTCTGCAATTACTGCATTGATTTCGTCTTCAAGTTTTTTAGAGTCTACAACTCCATTTTCTAAAACTTTTGACATATCAACCAATCGCGCTGCTCTTTCAACTTTTTGGACATCAACTCCTGCTTTGGCCATAGCAAGTGCAATTTTGTCTGTATAGTCTGTTTGAACAGTTTCTGTTGATTCTTCTTGTCCTTGTTCTTCTTGCTTACTTTGAGTTTCTTGGATTTGTTTAGAATTTTGCTCTTGTTCAGCTTTTTTAGCACCTTTTGCATACATTCTATTAATAAATCCGTCTAACTCGTCTTGATTTTTGAAAATTATTTCGCCGTTTTCTCCTTTTTGAGCTACTGACTTTTTAACTTTCTTTTCCTCATTTTTGTTTTCAGTTTTTTGCTCTTGATTATCTTGAGCATTACCTGTAATAGTTTGAGTATCTACCTCTTGTTCTCTTTCGTCTTCCATATTGGAACCTCCACTGTTTAAAGTCCATCGACTATATTTTTTTATGAAAAAAAGAGCTTTAAAAAAGCTCTAATTCTAAAAATGGCACAAGTTAATAGATTCGAACTACTACTAACAGTTTTGGAGACTGCTGTGCTTCCTTTACACTAAACTTGCATATAAAAAAGAAGATATATTTCTATATCTTCCTATTTTTTATTTTTTTCTTGTTCTTCTATTTGCTTTAATAAACTATTTGCCCATTCCTTTTCTTCTTTAGTTACCTCTTCATGCCCTATTACTTCTACTCCTGAATCCATAGAAATTCTTACCAAAAATTTGTCGTGATTACTTAATTCCTTATATCTCTCATGCTTTTCTTCTTCTGTAAGTTCATAAAATTCTTTTAAAGATAAATTACTCATTTATTTCCTCCATAGCAATATGATAAACATTATTAATTTTCTCAATAGCTTCAATTTTAAATTTCGTATTTCTTTTAAATAGGATTTCCTGTTCTTCCTTGTTAAACTTTCTTACGTCTCTCCCACTTCTTGATTTTATATGCAGTTCCACATTACTTAATTCATTATATCTGCTTCCAACAGTAGAAGATGTATAAGACTTATATTTTACTGTATTTCCTATAGAGTGCTGTTGTAAAAATTCACTTAAAGTTTCCTCATCTAATATCAACGAACGTTGAACAATGCCTTTGTAATTAGGCATCTTGTCCAATACTTTATCTAAATTTATAATTGTTTCTTCTTGTTGTTTTGTTAGTTCTAAATTATTTCTTAAAGTCTCGTTTATTTTGTAGCTTTCCGAACCAATATATTGATTTATTGCATATTGTTCTTCTTCTGATAGTTCTATTTTACTACTTTCTATCTGTTTTTGCAATTCATTTACTTTGTTTTGATATTTTTCTACGTTTTCGGGTAATAAGCTACCTGCAGCCAGTCTTTCATATTGTTTTTGTCTTTGCTGCAAGTATTGAGCATATTTATCTTCTTCGTTATGATTATGCTTTGCTTGTGTTACCTCTTCTGGCTCATCATTTATGCCTTCGTAATATGTGCTAGAACCATGTTGACACCTAGGGTGGAATAGTCCACCTGCTATCGCTGTACTTAACAATGGATATTTTCCATCTTCTGCCTTGCCACCTGACCATACATCGTCAATATATACTCGTCCTTGCCATTGTCCACATTTATCACAACTTGTGCTATGTTTAGAAATATAAACTAATGGATTTCCTAATTTCTTTCTCATTTCTCCTTCGCCCATTAGATTAGCTCTTTTATTCACCGTTCTAATCGCCATATCACAGTAATCCGCTATATTATGTCTTGAACCATCTTTATATTCAACGCAATTAAAGCCTCTTACCAAAAAATCTCTTGTTGCCATATCTATTGCTTGCTTTACTGTTCCAGCTCCTGTATTAGCATAAACTTGTGCTTTATATATTATTTGTCTATATTGATCATTTGCCATTCTTAAAGTAGCATATTTTACGTCTTTCATATCATCTTTTGTACTTTTTATTAATGCATCTAATTTTCTGTGATTTAATCCAAAAAATGACCCGCCAAGTTGTGAATCTTCTTTCTTTATAAATCCAGTTTTTATTGCTTCCTTATTAGTTCTACTAGCTCCTTCTTTAAATTGTTGTTTTATATATTTGTATAGATATTTGTTTAATCCTTTTGTTTTATCATTAAATATTTCTTTATTAGCTTGCTTATATTTTTCAAACTGTTTTATCTTTAGTGCTTGCCATTGTGGCCAATTAAATCCTTTTGCTTTTTCATCTTCTTTATGGCTCCATAATGTTCTTTTCATTCTTACAATTAAATCTTGTTCTATTTCTTCAATTATGGATTTTATATCGTATTCTTGCATTTAATCACCACCTAAAACAAAGATGGTTCTTCTTTTTCTATTATGCCTTGTTCTTCTTTTATTCTTTTTACTTCTTGTTCTTTTTCTTTTTTACTTAAACTATCACCATACATAGTATCAACTGCTTTTTCAACACTCATTATATTTTGATTTGGTCTTGCTTTTGATACTGTTTCTACAGTTGCTTCAAAAGAAGGGTTTGCGTATTCCTTAAAATCTACAGTTGCCTCATACTTTCCTGCTGTCTTACCTCTCGCCTTATCATAAGCCATTAAAGCAATACACACTACTTTTGGAATAACCTTTTCTAGTACATCTAATACTTTTCCCCTTGTATATTGTGTAGCTTTTTCTTTCTCTCTTTGTGCCTCTGCATTGTCTAATTTCTTCATATCAATTCCTAGTGTAGATGGACTAATTAATCCTTGTAAGCATAAATCCAATGCAGTTATATAGCTTTGTAACATTCCTTCATAATCAAAGTTGCTATTTTCTCTTGTTATTTTGCTTGATTCATTTTCGGAATTACTGCTACCTATTTTTACAAATCGCCTATCAAATGTGCTTGGTTCTAATAATTTACCATCTTTGTCCATTGGCAATAAATCTTCTGGAATATATTCGTGTGTTTTATTATCTCTTACCGCTTCTATCCATTGGCTCCAAACCTCATCGAAACTATCAAAAGCATCTAGTTTCTTTTCGATAATGCTTTGCCCTCTACCTTTGAATTTCTTTGATTTGTTAAACATCATTGGAACTGCCATCATAAATGTATTGTCTGTTACTTCCTTTAAATCTTTTGTTTCTTCTATTTCTGATAATTCTTTGCATTCATTTCCGTTTTTATATAACTTATATGTTATACTCTTTTTATCGTATCTTTCTTCTAATAGATAAGTCTCCTTCTTCTTTTCATAATAATTCTTAAATATAACTGCTGTTATTCTCCCTCTTGTATATTCATATTCTGCCTTACTTCCTGGATAAAATTCTATAATAGGATATTTGCTTATTTCTGTATCATAACTAATCTTAAATGCTCCATCATTTTCCACAAACACATCTATAATTGACTGTTTTAATATTTCTTTAAAATCGTTATCTTCTGCTATAGCTTCCCAGTCTTTCTGTGCCTGTTCATTATCAGATACTGTTATTTTATTAAAACTATCTACAATTATATCTGCTAACATATCAATAATCATTGCTGGTAACCCAGTGTGTATTTTTCTAAAGTCTATTCCGTTTGTACTTTCAGCTGCCCAAAACTTCGCATTGCCCATCATATCATCTGTTTGAGTATAATATTGGTGTAGTTCTGATGCATCTCCCCTATACCATAATAAATTTCTAAAACAACTACCGTTCAAATGTATTTGTCTCTTGTATTGTTATTGAATTTCCGAGGAGAAGGCTGTATATTTAACCAATTTCTTATCATGTCTTTCAATTTATCATTGACTGTTCTCATGTTATTCCTCACTTTCATCTTTAATTATTTTTCTTATTACTTCCCAGTTACCTATTTTCTTCTTATATGGTAACCATGCATATTGTCCACCATTTATTGAGTGATCATTTCCATCTTCTGGTTGATTATTCTCATCAAATGAGTATCTATTACATTCATCTATATAATCCTTGCAAGTTTCAACAACTAAAAAATCACCAGTTCCCAACCAACTTTCTTGTAGTTGAACTCTAGTGATTATTTTTGTTTTCTTCCATGAACTTTCAAAGTTATATATCAAGTTATTAAGTCTCTTTGCTTTCTTAGCTTCCATTATGGTACCTTGGTCTGCATTATCTATGAAACAGGTTCTAGCAAATCCCCATTCATTCTTAAACTCTTCCATAAACTCTACAATCCATTGAACTACATCCGATGGTGCAAATGGTATTGTTCTATCCTTGTTATTAAATGTTCTTTCTTTTAGTAGTACACACTTACCATCTACTGTTATTCCTATACCTTCAAGTGTTACTTTATCATGTGTTTCTTTTGAGTACGATGTATCACAGCCGACAGAAAATATTTGAAATTTAAGTTTTCTGGCTTCTTCTACTGTTATGATATTTTTAGGTTGTAAATCAAAACATAAACCTGTTGCTTTCCCTCTTAGTCCTTGTATTTTGTTCTTGTATAATTTGGTTCCAATTGGTGCTACTGTCTTCTTTTTTTCTATTTCTTCTTCTGTTAGTCCTTTGTTGTCATGAAAAGTAAAAAACCAATATCGATAATTTTTTATTGGCTTTGTTTTATTTAATTCTTTCATGATTTCTGATGGTACATCATTAGCATACTTTTTATATGGTCTTGCATGATTTATTACTTCATCATAGATTGGTAAATTAGGATCGTCTGGGTTTAGTGTAATACACATATAATTGTTTCTTGTTATTATTTCTCGTATAAAATCTATATTTGCTGTATTTCCTTCATCTATATATACACAACCATATTGTCCACCTAATGCATTTTCCCATTGATCCTTGTTTTTATAGCTTAGTATGTATATAATCTTATTTTCAAACTTTATATGTGGAAATTTATGATCCTTATCTCCATTTCCACAATACATAGCATTCTTATGAATATCTAATATTCCATTATCCTGGTTTATTATATTTTTCTCAGCAACACCTGTTGTTCTTGCTGCAATTATGTGTTCTTTTTTATCAGAAGCAGATACCATTCTCATGAACTTAATTCCAGCTGCTATTGTTGTTTTTCCACTTGCTGTTGTTCCTTCTAATATATCAATATCTACGTCATCAGTTGTATTACAAAAATCAATGTATTTTGGTGATAGTTCAAATATTATTTCTTCATTCATGAAGGCCCTCACCACCTAATTGTCTGCAAATATCTGCAAACTTTTTGGAAGGTTCAATTTCATTTTTTATTTTTTCGGTAGGTTTATATCCTGCTCTGTCAAGAATATCTTTAACTGCTTGAAATCTTATATACTCATTTTTTGATTTTATCATTTTTTTTAATTCTTTTTGTGCATCTAATGCTAGCGAGCCAAAATTTTCTTTTATACTTTTTTCTATTTTATCTTTAAATTCTTTCTGCTTTTTCCATTCACATATTGTTTTTTCTGATACTTCAATTTCTTGCGCAATTTGTTTTTGGGTTTTATTAGTTGTAATCATTAAGTTTATGCACTTTTCTTGCTTGTCATTCACTTTAGCTCACCTCCACCTCTGATTTACATTTATTTACTTTATTCCCTCAATATTTTGTGCAATCTTGATATTTGTTTTTTCTTTATTCTCTTATTCTTTGTATTATTATATATGTGGTTTAATCTCCTGATTGTTTTAATGTTACTGTGTATTTTTAGTAAAAATTTATTCCATAATTTAGTTATTTTAGATACAATATCTTTTACTTTTTCTACTACACTATCCCACACATCTTTTAACATTGCTACCGCTTTATTTATTTTATCAATTTGTTCTTGGGTTAGAATGTTATTTTCTTTTATTGATTCCATTCTTATCACCTCTAACTTGTTTAATTGTTGTATCAATAATTGTTACTAAAATAAAAATAGTAACTGCTATTGCAATTACTCCTAAACAACCTAGTATAATTCCTAAAAATATTTTCCACATATCACTAAATTTCCTTTCCTGTAATTGTATCAATTATCTTTACTTTTATATGGGCTATCCTTTTA
>CASTFX010000074.1 GCA_949448405.1 uncultured Clostridia bacterium | reverse complement strand
CTTACTCTTTTGATTTTATTATAATTCATATATATAACATTCTAAGTTTCTTCTACCAAATTGTCTACATTCATTTCTAGTACTCATGTATATGTCAACTTTATTATTAGTTATTGCTCCACCTCTATCTTGTACTACAAACCATCCACCATTTGGCTTATCTTTAAAGTATGGTATATACATTATTGTTCCAATTGGATAATCTTTACCTGCTGCAACTGTGTACCAAACTGAAGCAATTGCTCCACTTGCTGTATTTGCTTTTGATGGGTCTTTACCACATGACTCAGCTGAATAAGCTGATGCATTCAATGTCTTTTTAGTAGGTGTTATTCCTGCAACTTTGCTTGCTAAACTTGATGTACTTGATTTAACAATCTCTGCTGCGGTTTCTTTATCAACTGTATTTGAATTTCTTGTTGTTACATTAGAATTTTGTGTTGTTTTTGTTTCTTTCTTTGTTGTTTCTGTTTTATCTTTTGTCTCATTTACTTTTTCATCTTTCTTTAATTCCTCATCTACTACAGTTCTTTCTATTTCTATATCATTTTGATATTTTACTTTGTATGTAGTCTTTTTAGTTCCACCATCAACCTTCTCATTTACTACGCTTATTTTTTCTACTATCGCATTATATGCACTTAAAAGTTGGTCAATGTGTATTTTTTCTCCTTCTTGTGCAAGTGCTGCCACTGCTGATACATCCTGCGTAACGCCTGTTATTACTATTCTTGAAGAATTATCAGTTATCTCTGAATCTAAATTTGGCATTACATTTTCCTCTGGTAAGATAACTATATGATTTTCTTCTAGTATATCTGCAACTACTGTTTTGGTAGTAAATACTTCTATTTCACAATTATCTGAGAATACAATCTTAACATTTCTTATTGGCACGCTTGCTGCAAGAACTCCGAATACTTAGTGCAAATATTGTAAGTATTGTTATTACTGCGATTCTTGTTACGGATAGTGAGGCTTGTTCGCTTTTAATCATAAGAATTACTCCTCCTTAATTCGATAACATGATTATACTATTTAATTCCACAATTGTCAAATTTTTATATGATTTTTCTTTTCCTTGTGCCTTAGGGAATTAGAGATTTTATAATAATTTGTATTTTTTTGTAAGTAACTTAACTCTGCTATTTTCTTAAATTATATGCCTCTTAAATTAATTTAGAACAAAAAAATAAATGTAAACTTTGTTCACACGGACGCACACTGTGCGCCCCTACAACGTTCACATGTACAATCGAACGAACTAATTGCCACCCCTACATTTAAAATTTTTCAAATCTATAGACTTTCTCTAGCTTTTCCTCTAAATATACCTTAGATATAAGTCTAAGTTCTTCTATGGAATCTTCTGGTACATTAAATGAATATAACTTCTTAGCTGGTGCCATTATGGCGTATTTAATTGCATACAATGTTGCTTCTGAAATCTTTATTACACTCTTATCTATTTTTCCACATGCTTCACATTTTAGTCCGTTATTCTTTATGCTAAAATATACTAGGGATTCCCCAGCTCCACAGTTTACACAGTCTTTTACATTTGGTGTAAACCCTATTAAAGATGCAAGTCTTATTTTAAATATAGCAAGTACTAGCTCTTTATCCATATCTGTCTCTGATATTGTATATATAGTATTTAGTAGTAGTTGTAAGATATTAAATGAAGTATCATTTTCATTTGTTATATCTTCAATAATCTTTTCTATATGCGCTGCATATTGAAGTTTATCTATATCTATTCTTAGATTATAAAAAACTTCGATAGGCTCACACGAATTTATGTGATATGTTCCTCCACTTCCCTTATATAAAAGATATTCACCAAAGCAAAGAAACTGCGTTCCAGCAAGTAAGCTACTGCTTGGTCTTCTTGCGCCTTTTGCAGCACATGATATTTTACCGAAGGTCAGGAGTTAACATTGTGAGCATCTTATCGAAGTCTCCCATATTACTTTCCCTTAAAATAATAGCTTTCGTTTTTATTATTCCCATTTTGTTCCTCTGTTAAATTTTCTTCTATATTTTTTGTTTCGATAAATTCTAGAAATGTATTTATATCTCCTGTTTTTTTAAAGGTATTCCATGCCATTTTACTTATCATAAATTTCATCTCCATTTTGTCTATTGTTTTTTGTTTGTTTTCTCTGTGCATTTTTTTGCACTCTTAAATTGTCTTTTGCTTATATCTACTTTTCTTATTTTGTATTTTTTTCTCTTATTTATACTTCTTCTAATTATCTATTTTAAATTTTTTTACAATAGCATCTTCGTCTTGCCAGTCTTTTCTTACTTTCACCCATGTTTGAAGATTTACTTTTTCTCCTAAACTTTTCTCTAAATCTTCTCTTGCATAAATTCCAATTTGTTTTAATTTGCTTCCTTTTTTTCCGATTATTATACCTTTGTGTGATTCCCTTTGGCAAAAAATTGTTGCTTCTATGTTAAATATTGGTTTGTTTTCCATTGTTTTACCTTTTTTTAGTTTTTGAACTTCAACATATATTCCATGTGGTACTTCGTCATCTAATAATTTTAAAGCCTTTTCTCTTATTATTTCTTCTGCAATCATTCTAATAGTTTGATCTGTGTATGTTTCCTCATCATAATATTTAGGTCCATAATCTAATGAATTTTCTATTTCTTTTAGCAATTCTTCGTTTTTGTCTGTATTTATTGCTGACATTGGTATTACTGCTTCAAATTCATATTCTTTTGAGTATATTTCAATTAAGTTAAGTAGTTCTTCCTTTTTTACTAAATCTATTTTATTTATAACAAGTATCGCTTTTTTCTTTGCTTCTTTTATTTTTTCTAATATTAAGCTATCTCCTCTTCCGATTTCTTTGCTTGTTGCTTCTATTATGAAAAGAATTAAATCTACATCTTTTGCTGAAGAAAAAGCCGTTTGTACCATAATATTACTTAACTTTGTTTTTGGTTTATGAATTCCTGGTGTATCTAAAAATATTATTTGCGAATTTTCTCTATTTACTATTCCTTTTATTTGTGTACGTGTTGTTTGTGGTTTATTTGCCATAATTGCTATTTTTTCGCCTATTAATGAATTTAATAAGGTTGATTTTCCAACATTAGTTCTTCCTAAAATTGCTACAAATCCTGATTTAAAATTTTCCATAAAGTTTGTTTCCTTCTATATTTAATATGCCATAATTATATCATATGGATTTATAAAAGTCTAGAAAAACGAGGAAATAGGTAGAGGAAATTAAATCTAGTATATATAAAAAGGCAGTACCTATTTGTACTACCTTAAAAATAGTTCTAAAATATAGCCCCTTTCAAATTTTACTTACAACTATATTTATCTATTTTTATTTTATAACTTATAGTTAAAGGACAATAGTTTGTTTCTACATTTTTCTTATATAACCATTAGTTATATAACCTAAGTCTGTAGAAGCTTCGGGGCGCACCGCATAGCTATAGTTGTTAGTGCCGCCTGTAGAGTTATACAAATTGTCGGCGTTCACGCCACCGCCGTTCACACGGAACATTCTGAAATTGAACCAGCTGCCGTTACTGTTGCTGTCATAATTGACGCAGCGCGAAGCGAGCTCTTCGCAACCATGCCCTATTTGTATTATATATTAAGTTTTATCAAATTTCTATTTTAAATCTACATTTTATTAATTTTTTCAAATTTTATATTTTTTGTATATTAGTCTATGTATCTTTTATAAAATATATAGCGCAGTGGGTTCAATGAACCCACTGCGTTTGTAGAGACACTATCGATTTGTATGATTTTGCTTGATTTGTAAATGATAATCGGCATGTCTTTGGTGATATTTTGATACATAATCTTTGCTGCCCAGGTCGGTAAATTCACGCAGCCATGACTTCCATCTGTCAGGTAGTAGGTTCCGCCAAAATACTCGACGCCATTAATTTCTTTCCACCATGCATCGTGGAAACCATACCCACCATTAAATGGCATCCAAAATTGGACCTCAGACCAGTATGTTTTGTTATCTGTCAATACTGTATCTGGTCTCTTATCTTGCAGAAAGTATATACCTGTAGGTGTTACTCTTGTAGTATTTGCCAAGCCTGTTACACATTTTGTCTCCAGAATGCACTTGCCATTGACATACATCCAGACCATTTGCCTTTCAATGTCAACCTCAATATAGCTGTTGAAAAAGTCTTCTATTTGGACTTTTTCATATTTTGGAATGACTGTGTGAGTTTTACCTGTTTCAAGGTACTCTTTAATTGCCTGTATCTGTGCTTCTTGGTCTACCTTTATGACTGCAAACCCTATTGGAACTTTTACCCATCCAATACCTGTTGCAGGCATATATATGGTCGACTTCGTCTTTCTTACCTTTTCAGCAAGTTCACTCACAAAGGCTTCAATCTGGCTTTCGTCGATTTCAAAGCTGCTTCCCTTTTGGATAATCCAGTCTTTTGTAATGCTTTTGTTCAAAGTAACTGTTTCTCCACAGGTAAGCTCAAAAGTAACAACTGTGTTTAGACAATTATTGATTCTTTCTTTCGTCTGAATCAGTTCATTATCACTTGACAAATTTCTCGGTTCGACATCTGTCATAGGTATAAAGTCAACCTTTGTCTCAAAATTGGTCAGTTGTCTTACTGCATAATCAAATGCCTCCTCAAAGTCGATTTTGTTTCCTGTTTTCTCTTTTACGATTTCAAGAAGATCATTTGTACCAAACTCAAGATAGGCATCTTCTGGCGCAGACATATTTTCCCCATTTAATTCGGGAATTGTCAAAAGATAGTTTCTTAGACCCTCCTCGTCTATCGAAAAAGCATTTACATGGAAATTCTTAATGAAACTGTCTTCTTCTTGAGCCTGCATGAAGTGCCTAAGGATTGAATTTGTTTCGTTGTTTGGAATCACAAAGCTTTTGATTTCCTCTTCTGTCGGTTTATACTCCTCCATTTCTCCTTCTGGTTTCATAACTGTGAAAGTTACGTCTTTTGCAGCGCTGCTGAGTTTTTCCGCCACTTCGCCTGTGGTAAGGTCTGAGCAATCAATACCATTGATAAATGTACCTGCATCAAATGTAGGTACAGGTGTCATATAGTAATTGACTACCCATGCGATTATTCCCAAGATGAGAATACCCAGAATCACCCATATCCGGTGCCTTCCTTTAAATTTTGCTTTCATCAAAATATCCTCTCTTTCCTGTTTTTTTTGCATTCGAACAACTCGTATGCAATATGTGCTGAAAGCTGTATCTATTATATATCCGTTTACATAAAAAGTCAATATATGCCAAATGATAGACTAAAAAAACACTTAATAAGGGCAGCTAATAGCCACCCTTACATTAGTTAATTATTTATTTGTTATTTCTTCTAATCTTAAAAGTTCTTCCCATCTTTCATCTACTTCTTTTTGGAATTCTTCTATCATCCATTCATTGCCTGGTTTAAATAGATGTTTAAATCTTCTTTGAGGTTTTAAGAATTCCTCTATTGGTAATTTTTTAGCTGGTTTATAGTTTACTTTATATTTTCCATTTTCTACTTCATATAATGGCCAATAACATGTATCTACTGCTAATTTATTTATTGCCATTAAATCTTCTGTTGCATATCCCCATCCTCTTGGGCATGGTGCCATTACATTTAAAAATGCTGCACCTTCTGTGTATATTGCTTTTTCTGCCTTATCATATACATCTTTAAAGTTTGCTGTTGCAATAGTTTGTGCAACATATGGAATATGGTGGCTTACCATTATTTCTGTTAAATCTTTTCTAGGTTGCATTTTACCTGGTACCTTTGTTCCTGCAGGTGATGTTGTTGTATCTGCAAAATGTGGTGTTGCTGATGAACGTTGTATTCCTGTATTCATGTATGCTCCGTTGTCATAGCATACATATACCATATCATGACCTCTTTCCATAGCTCCTGATAAACTTTGAAGTCCTATATCGTAAGTTCCTCCGTCTCCTCCAAATGCTATAAATTTTGTATGTTCATCCTCTGGTAATTTTCCTTGAGCTTTTAATGATTTGTATGCAGCTTCTACTCCTGATAATGTTGCTCCTGCGCATTCAAATGCTGTATGAATAAATGAATCTGTCCAAGAAGTATATGGATAAATAAATGTAGAAACTTCCATACAACCTGTTGCCCCACATACTACTGCATGGTCCTCTTCTTTTAATGCTCTTAATATCATACGTGCTACTGGTGGAGCTCCACAACCTGCGCACATTC
>CASTFX010000073.1 GCA_949448405.1 uncultured Clostridia bacterium | reverse complement strand
TGGATTTTCTGCATTTATTCTACATTCAATTGAATGTCCTTTAAATTCTATATCTTTTTGTTTGATTTTTAATTCTTCTCCTGCTGCAATTTTTATTTGTTCTTTTACTAAATCAATTCCTGTTCTCTCTTCTGTTATTGGATGTTCTACTTGTATTCTTGTATTCATTTCCATAAAATAAAAATTTTTATCTTTATCTACTAAAAATTCTACTGTTCCGAAGGCTTGTATATCCAGCAGCTCTTGCAGCTTTTATTGCAGCAGCTCCCATTTTGTTCCTTAATTTTTCATCTACTGCAGTTGATGGAGTTTCTTCTATGATTTTTTGATGATTTCTTTGTATCGAACAATCTCTTTCTCCTAAATGAATAATATTTCCATGTTCATCTGCCATTATTTGGATTTCTACATGTCTTGGATTTTGAATAAATTTTTCAATGTATATCTCATCATCATTAAATGAGCTCTTTGCTTCTTGCTTTACTATATTATAGCTAGATTCCATCTCTTTAGAGTTATTTACAACTCTAATTCCTTTTCCTCCACCACCATTTGCTGCTTTTAACATTACAGGATAGCCTATCTTTTCACTTATCGAAATTGCTTCTTTTAGTGTTTCTACGTTTCCATTTGAACCAGGTATTACTGGTACTTCTTCTTTTTTCATTAACTCTTTACTGTTTGACTTATTACCTAGTAAATCTATTATCTTAGAATTTGGTCCAATAAATTTTATATTTGTTTCTTCACATATTTTTGCAAACTGAGCATTTTCTGATAAAAATCCAAAGCCTGGGTGTATACTATCACTTTTTGTTATATTTGCAGCTTCAATTATATTTTGTATATTCAAATAACTCTTTTTTGAATTTGCAGGTCCTATACAAACTGCTTCGTCAGCAAGTTTTGTATGAAGAGCATCTTTATCTGCTTCTGAATAAACTGCAACTGTCTTTATGTTCATTTCTTTACAAGCTCTAATAATACGAACTGCAATTTCTCCACGATTTGCAATTAAAATCTTGTTCATTTCTTCTTATTTCCTTTCATAAATTAAACTAGAGCAAAGGTAAATTCACCTCTAGCAGCAACAACTCCATCTACAGTTGCAATTCCTTCGCCAATTCCTATTGGACCTTTTTTCTTTATAATCTTTACTTCTAATTTTAGCCTATCCCCTGGAACAACTTGTTTTTTAAACTTCATTTTATCTATTCCACCAAATAAAGCATTTCTTCCTTTATTTTCTTCCATTCCTAAAATTGCAACTGCACCAGTCTGAGCCAAACTTTCTGCAATCAAAACACCTGGCATAATAGGATTTCCTGGAAAATGTCCTTTAAAATACCATTCTGCTTCGTCTACATTTTTATATGCTATTGCCATTTCTCCTGGTACAAAATCTTCCACTTCATCAATCATTAAAAATGGCTCTCTTTGTGGAATTATATTTTTTATTTCATCTTTATTTAGCATTTTTATTCTCCTATCTTAAATAGTTTAGTTCCGTATTCAACTGCTTCTCCATCATTTACTAATATTTCTATGATTTTTCCTGAATATTCTGATTCTATTTCATTCATTAATTTCATTGCTTCTATTATACAAAGTATTTCTCCTTTTTTAACTTCTTGACCTACTTCTACAAATGGTTTATCTGTTGGAGATGGTTTCAAATAGAAAGTTCCGACCATTGGAGATGTTATATATTTTCCTGTTTCAACTTCTTTTACTATTTCATTTTTACTTATTTCTATTGGCTCTACGATTTTTTCATTATTTGCAATCACTTTAGGCTCGTTTGTTTCTTTTTTCATGCTAATTTTCGTTCCATCTGGAAAATCTATATTGATTTCATTTAAATTAGAATTTCCCATATCTTCCATTAGTTGTTTTATTTTTTCATATTCCATTATACTTTAATCCTCCTTGAAATTAAGATTTTGAATATTTCTTAATTATAATGCTTGCATTGTGTCCTCCAAAGCCTAAAGAATTTGACATTACAACATTAAGCTCTTTTTCTCTTAGTTCATTTGGAACAATATCTAAATCACACTCTTCATCTTTTTCTTTGTAGTTAATTGTTGGAGGAACTATATTTTCTTCAAGTGCTTTTACACAAATAACTGCTTCTACTCCTCCTGCTGCACCTAATAAATGACCTATATTACCTTTAGTTGAGCTTACCATAACTTTTTTGCTTGCTTCTCCTAAAGCTGTTTTTATTGCCATAGTCTCAGTTGCATCATTTAGGTGTGTTGAAGTTCCATGTGCATTTATATAATCTATATCTTCTGCATTAAGATTACTATCCTTAATTGCTCTAATCATAGCATTTGCTCCGCCTTCTCCATTTGGTGCAGGAGATGTTATATGATATGCATCTGTTGTTGAGCCAAATCCAACTATCTCTCCATATATTTTAGCATTTCTTTTTATAGCATGTTCTAATTCTTCAAGTACTAGCATTCCAGCTCCTTCTCCCATAACAAATCCACTTCTTTCTTTGTCAAATGGAATACTTGCTCTATTTTTATCAGTAGAACTTGATAGTGCTTTCATATTTTCAAAACCAGCAATACCAACAGAACATATTGAAGCTTCTGTACCACCTGCTATAACTACATCTTCTGTACCTAACTTGATTGTCTTATATGCCTCTCCTATTGCATGAGTTGAAGAAGCACAAGCAGTTACCATACAAACTGATTCTCCTTTAAATCCAAACTCTATCGAGATATTTCCAGCAGCCATATTTGATATTGCCATAGGTATAAACATTGGAGATACTCTATTATTTCCTTTTATGTAATTAGTTTCACATTGTTCTTGTATAGTTCTTAATCCACCTATTCCGGAACTTACAAAAATACCAACTCTTTCATAATCTGTATTATCTTCATTAATTCCGCTATCATTTACAGCTTCTCTTGCAGCAATTATAGCAAATTGTGAAGATCTATCCATTCTTTTTGCTTGTTTTGGTTCAAAATAATCTAGTGGATTATAATCTTTTACTTCTGCATCTAGTTTAGTCTTAAAATTACTTGAATCAAATAATTTTATTTCATCAATTCCACATTTTTTGTTCTTAATTCCTTCCCAAGTTTCTTTAACATTCTTCCCTATTGGAGTTACAGCTCCTATTCCTGTAATAACAACTCTTTTTTCCATTTTATCCTCCCTATTTTAATTGTTATCTTAAAATTATCAATATAATTAGTAGATTGCAAGGCGGACAAAATTGAAATCAATGAGGCGTGCTATTGCACGTTGATTTGATTTCAATTGAAGTCCAACATAGCAAGGTGCTGATTATATTGATAATTTACATTAACATACCACCATCAACATTAATAACCTGACCTGTTATATATGAACTATCATCTGATGATAAGAATTTAACTACATTTGCAACATCTTTTGTATTTCCCATCCTTCTTAATGGAATACTTTTTGCGATATCGTCTTTTGTTTCATCTTTTAACACTGCTGTCATTTGAGTTTCTATAAACCCTGGAGCAACAGCATTTACTAAGATATTTCTTGATCCTAGTTCCTTTGCTAAACTTTTTGTAAATCCTATTATTCCAGCTTTTGATGCAGAATAATTTGATTGCCCTGCATTTCCACTTACTCCCACAACTGATGAGATATTTATAATTCTTCCGTTATGAGCTTTCATCATAAATGGAACAACATTCTTTGTTACATTAAATGTTCCAACTAAATTTACATTTATTACACTTTCAAAATCTTCTTTTTTCATTCTAGCAATCAATGTGTCTTTTGTAATTCCTGCGTTATTGACTAATACATCAATTTGTCCATACTCTTCTATTACTTCTTTTACAAATTTTTCACATTCTTCAAAGCTAGAAACATCACCTTTTACAGCAAAACATTTTACATTTAAATTTTCTATTTCCTTCTTTGTCTCATTTAATTCTTCATTTTCTGTTCTATAATTTAATGCTATATCATAACCACTTTCTGCAAGTGTTATTGCTATTTGTTTTCCAATTCCTCTTGTTCCACCTGTTATTAAAGCTACTTTATTCATTTTTACCTCCTTCATTTACCACTTTAATGAATTTTTCTAAGCTCTCACAATCATTTATATTTATAATTTCGACATTATCAGGTTTGTTCATTCTTTTTACAAATCCTGATAATGACTTGCCGTGGTCCAACTTCTACAAATGTATCTACTCCATTATCTAACATTGTTTGTAATACAAAATCAAATCTTACTGGATTCATGATATGTTTTGAAAGTATATCTCTTATATCATCTGTACTTTCATATAATTTTCCATCAATATTTTTTGCAACCTGTATATCATCATTGAAGTTAACACTTACTTTATCTAGTTCTTCTTTTAAAACTTCAGAACATTTAATTAATTTTTCTGTATGGAAAGGTCCTGCTGTATTTAATGGCATTACCTTTTTAGCATTCATTTCTTTAGCAAGTTCACTTGCTTCAGTAACTGCCTCTTCTTCGCCAGATATTACTATTTGACCTATTGTGTTAAAGTTTGCAGGTGTTACAAAACCTGATTTAACTTTGGTACAAATATCTTTTACTACATTTTCATCTAATCCGAAGAATTGCAGCCATTTTCCAATTTCCTTTTGGAGTAAATTCTTGCATTATTTCTCCTCTTCTTTTTACAAGTTTTACTCCTTCATCAAATGAAAATATGTTGCTATCAATTAATGCTGTATATTCTCCTAAGCTAAGTCCAGCTGCCATTTGATGTATAACATTTCTTTTCTTTAATACTTCTAATATACCTAAACTTTCTGTTAATATTGCAAGTTGTGTATATCTAGTTTCATTCAAGACTTCTTCTGGTCCTTCAAAAGATATCTTCTTAATATCTACTCCTGTTATCTCCTGAACTTTGTTATAAATTTCTCTTACTTCCTCATATGCTTCATATAAATCTTTTCCCATTGCTACTTTTTGTGCTCCTTGACCTGGGAACAAAAATCCAATTTTCATTTTAAATTTCTCCTTTCTTTATACAGTTTTAAAATATGTTAGTCTAAAATTTTGTTAACTATTTCCTCAAATCTATTACAAAATTCTGATATAACTTTATTTCTATCAACTTTAATTCCAAATTCTTTTTTAATAGAGGTTGCAATATCTATAATATCTTCTGAAAACTTTTCCTTATTTGTATTCATTCCTATTCCTACAACAATATATCTAACATTTTCAGAAATCACTTTACTCTGTGTTAAAATACCTCCAATTTTTTTGCCGAGATATATAATATCATTTGGACTTTTAATTTCTAAGCTTATACCATAGTTTTCTTTGAATATGTCTACAATTATCTGAGCAATTTCTACAGTTATATTTTGTATTTTTTTAATATTACACTCCATTTCTAAATAAAATGAAAATGCTATATTTCCCTTTTCGTCTGTATGCCACATTCTTCCATGTGTGCCTTTTCCTTTTGTTTGTATCTCTGTTATAACTAAAGTTCCGTTTACAATACTTTTATTTTTAATAAGTCTCCATATTTCATCCTGTGTTGAGTCAATCTCTTCAAAGTATAAAAGTTTTCTTCCTAAGGCTTTAGTTTTTAACTTCGTTAATTGCATCTAAATTCGCCTGCCTTTTTATCTTATTTGTTGAAGTTTTAATTAAAGGCTCCTCGCTTAAAATCATTCCACGTATTGCCTTATATGGAGGCATTTTCTTATTAATCTCTTTTATCTTTTTTGATATGACTTCATATATTTCTTCATCTTTTTTTACTTTATATGTATCTTCTACAATTTTTCTATCAAAGATTATCTTAACATTAATCTTGATATTCTCTTTATCATCTGTTAACTGTTTCCCAAAAACAAAAGATTCTTTTACACCTTCTATTTTGTTTACTAAATTTTCCATTTCTTCTGGGAAAATATTTTTACCGATTTTTAAGAACGATAACACTCTTTTTTCTTCCACGAATGAATATATATCCTTCTTCATCTATTTGTGCTAAATCTCCAGTATGAAACCATTCTCCTTCCATTACTTCCTTTGTAGCCTTTGGATTATTATGATATCCAAGCATAATACTTGGTCCTTTAACAACTAATTCTCCTATTCCTTCTTTATTTTCATCAACTATTTTTGCTTCAACACTAGGAACTGCTTTTCCTATGCTTCCTATTTTATGTTCTTTATTGGTTCCGATTCCTATAACTGGTGATGTTTCTGTTAATCCATATCCTTGAACTAAATTTAGCCCAAGAAGTCTGTATTTTTCTTCAATCTTAGGGTCTAATGCTGCTGCTCCACTTATAAATAGCTTTATTTCTCCACCTAACATGTCATGTATTTCTGGAAAAGCCTTTTTTCTTTCTTCTATTGGAAAGTTTCTATACTTTTCTTCTTTTTCTAATACTGCTTGTAGTTTTCCGCTTTTCTCTAAACTTTTTCTAATTGTTCCAAATAGTCTTTCATATATTCCAGGAACACAAGCCATAACTGTTACTTTATATTCTTTTAAATTTTCTATTATATGTCTTAATCCATCACAGAAAGTAATTCTTGCAC
>CASTFX010000072.1 GCA_949448405.1 uncultured Clostridia bacterium | reverse complement strand
CTATTCCATTAAGTCTTACCTCTAGTGAGTTATTGCCGACTTGATACTGTAGTCCGTCTGGTAGTACTACTTCGTAGCCATTTGTTATTGTTGTGTTTTTGGGTAGTACAACTGAAGCTGTTTTTATTTCTTGCATAAGATTTAAGTTTGCTGCACATAAAGGTGTTTCCCCTTCATACTCTGCTTCTCTAAAATTTCCATTTTCATCTATATATGCATCACTTATCTTTACTCCATCTTGCCATTCGACCATTCTTCTTCTCCTTTCATAAAAAATAAAGCCTATTTGGCTTCTAATTTCTCTATTCTACCTTTGAGCTTCTTATTTTCCTCTACTAGTTCTTGTATTGCCTTCCAAGCTAAAGAGGTCATTGAATATTGCTCTACCCCTTGTCCATCTTCTGATATTACTTCGGTAGGACAATTGTATTTTTTGTCTTTGTCTATTACAAGACCTATGTGTTGCTTACTTCCCTTTTTCTCTGATTTTAAATTATATAAGCATATATCTGCATTTTTAATTAATTCTAAGGCATTTACTTTTAGCTTCTTAATGTTTTTCTTCTTTGATTTTAGAGATGTTTGGGTTAATTTAGGAGTAATTATTTCATTTGGGTTGATTTTTGAATAGTTAGAAGAATTTTTAAAATTCATCTCCGCTATATCTCCATTGCCAGTAATTACATTATAAGCTGTAGAAGATGGATTTGAATATCCTCCACACACAAAATTCTTAGTTGTAACTAGATTTGTGTTAACTCCTCCAACTCCTAAGCTTACTACTGTTACTCCATCTTTTTGTATAACTAGAGCATTTTTTGGGTCGCCTGAATTAATCTTTATTGTTCCTTTTATATTCTTTGTATTTGTTAATTGTCCTAATAATATTTTTTGTATTGCAAACAAGTCATCTGAACCAACTGCATTATTACTATTAGCATCAAATATGTCTTTTAAAACAGTATCTGACCCAAGCAAATCTAATAACATACATTGGCAAGCGTTTCTATCATAGCTATTGTAGTTATATATACCATTCAAATTTCCTGTAAATTCTGTTTTTCCTAACACAAACCCTCCTATCGCACCTCCTATTGCAGTTATATTTCCTGCTTTATCAACTGCAAAGTTAGTACTTGAAATAGTAATATTCTTACTTGTAAGATTTATAGTATTTCCTGCTAGCAGATTTAATACGTCATTTGCCGTCAACTCTATTTTGTCTGCACTTAGCTTTGCTGAACTTGTATCTCCATTAATTTTTAGCAATAAATATGCTCCTGTTATTGTTTCTCCATTGACTTTTTTGCTTAATTCTAAATTAATTTGGTTTGATAACAATTGAATTAATGCGTTCATTTCTTCTGTTGTTGAATAATTTTCTAGCTTTTGACTTACGTTTAAATCTATCTCTTTTGCTGTTTCAGTAATTGCACTATACGTTTCACTTTTAGTAATATACACATCATTAAATTCATTCTTAATTAAATATTCTGCATATAGCTTGTTGCCTGTCATATCTACTAAATATATGTAATTATCGCCTTCAAATAGCTCTATGTTAATATTTTGTAACGGTTCTTTTATTGGCTCATCTAGTACTTTTAACACGTGATACTTAGATAATGATAGCCTACGTATTACATAGTCCTCATCTTTAGTAATAATAAGGTTATCGTGTATGTTACCTTTGTATCTTAATTCTTCTATGTCTATTTCGTACTCTCTCTTTTCTGCACTTGGGTTCTTTCTGCTTTGTTTATCTACTATTATTTTATATTTCATTTTTAGCCTCCTCTCTGATTAGGATATAGTCTCTGTCTAGGTTGTAGATTTGTTCTTGGGAATAAGTTACTTTCATAAGTTTTGTTCCCTTTGATTTCTAATTTTAATATATCCGCTTTTCCTGCGTTCTCTAAATATATTTCTGTAAAACCTTCTACTTCTCTTTTGTAATCTATTGTGTTTGAGACTTGCTGTTTTATTCCATCTAAATCTTGTATGACTTCTGTTAGTTTCTCTTCATGTTCTGATGTTTCTTGGGCTAGGTCCTGTATTAATCCTTCATTTTTCTTTGCTAGCCTTTCTACTTTTAATGTTTTCTTCTGTTCTTTCAGCGTAACTTTATACTCTGTTGTAGTTTCTTCAGGTAAATCAGCTCCTAATTCGTTATTTAATATTCCTGTGTTGATGGTAATATGTGCTTTCATGTACAAGGTACTATATTCGTTATTTTCTCTATCTTTCACCAAAATTTTGTCACATGGTTCTAGCCACATAACTCCGATATCAGCCCCTTCGTAGGTATAATACTCAAGTCCTTTAATTTGTTCAAACATATTAGCTATTACTTCTTCTCGTTTGAATTCTATAATCTCATTTTCATCAAATCTAATTTCGCATCTTCCATTTCGTTGTATACTTTTGTCGTCTTTTTCTTCTATATTGTCTTCTACTTGCCCCCTACCTAATACTAATGCATTAACAGGTCCAAATTTTTCATTGATAATAAGATTTGATAAATAAGAAGTATCTAATGTCTCAACAGGCTCATTACTGATTTTACAAAGATATAATTTGTTTTCTTTGACAAATATAGTTGTTAAGGTTGCTTGGGCTATTTTCTCAAGAACATCTCTGTATGTTAGCTGCTGAATTGTGAAAAAATCCTCGTCTACTAGTAAATTATTATTGAAAAAGTTTAAGGTATACGGCTCTACACCGCATACCCTACACATTCTTTCTACTAGTAGGCCTATGCTACATGGCCAAGTTAGCTTTAATTGACTTTGCTTGAAAGGTCTCATAAAATTAAGCATTTTGTCATATCCAGTTACGACCAATTCTTCTTTCTTCTTATCGTCTTCCACGTCTTTAATATAAAAATCTCCTAAGTCCACATATTCAAAATTACCATTGACAAGTAGTCCATATTTAAAATTTATATTTTTGTTCCTCACTGCTGATACATTTTTTACCGTTATCTCTATTTGACGCATAACAGTTTTGAAAATCTGTGCCTCAAAACTGTATATAACTTGCTTTGCGATTGCTCTATTTTCTTCTTTTAAAACTCTTATTGGCATATTATAATACACCAGATTGCTAGCAAGTTCTATCTCTTGAGCAATTGTTTCTTCAAGTATTGTTAGCTTTAAGTCTTGCTGTTTTATCTTTTTAGTTCTATTCTTAAATTCAGTACTTACATTATTCATGACAGTTGTGACCTCCTATCTATCGCAGTTAAAACAACTGAAAATTCTTCCCAGTATCCACCACATGCCAATGGATTTGATTTAATTGCTTGTCCATTATAAAAATCTTCTGTGAACAAATCGCCCTGTTTATAGTCTCCCATATCTTTTTCTAAAGCAAACTGAACATTCTGTATAAAAGGATGCTCAAGTAACTGTTTTATTAAGTTAAATTCATCATCTGTTACCTTACCAAATTTTATCTCCAAAGTTGTAAAATAGCCTACAAATGTGCCACTATAATGACCGTTCATGGCATTTCGTCCTGTTCCATCACCCCATAGAGGTTCTGGACCAGGAACTATTTCTGTAATTCCTGGTACTTGGATGTTATTTACTATTAATTTTTGCTTATACATATTTAACCTCCATTTGTTGCAAATCTGTTTTTATTTTTTATTTTTTCAAGCCTTTTATTTAGTTCATATCCATCTATATATAAATTAAATTCAAAACTTAAATTAATTAATATTTGAACTATTCTTTCTAGCAATTCAATTACTTTCTGATTATTTCCTAATCCCATTTCTTGATTTGCTTTCTTATATAAATCCATTATTTTGTCTTCTGGAGCTACAACTTCACCTTGATGCCTATTATCTCCTATCATCGCTAGTTGGGGCGTGTTTGCTTTTACGTACCCACCTTGTGCTAACCTTGGAATGTTTAATCTTCCTATTTTCCCTATATTCACTCCTGGTATTAAATTAATTACACCTATAGCTCCATTAATGAGATTTATTGCTTTATTTATTGTTTTTTCTATTAATGATAGAACACCATTAATTCCGCTTTTAACTGCATTTGATATTGCATTTCCTATACTTGTTCCTAAATTGCTGAAAGTATTTTTTATGCTATTCCATATGCCTGAAAAGAATGAACCTATATTACTAAACACTCTTGTAATTCCATTATAAGCCTCTTGAAATTTATTCGAAAACCAGCTTCCAACGCCTGAAAAAATACTACAAATACCATTCCATATTCCTTTTACAAAATTACTTATGCCTTTCCAAATATTTTCCCATATCATTTTTATTGCATCTAATACATATTGTATATATGCCTTTACTGTATCAATGGCTCCTTTTACTATATCTTTAATCGAATTCCATATTCCTTCAAAAATTCCCTTAATAGCAGTCCATATCCCTTTGAAAATTGATTTTATTCCTTCCCAAGCTTTATTCCAATCTCCTGTAAATACACCAACTATAAAATCAATTAGCCCTCCTAATGCTTGCCATATTCCGTTTAGAACATCTGATATAACTCCTAAGACGTTCATAAATAATTTACCTATTGTTTCAAAGATTGGTTTTAGAACAGGAACTATATTTTCTATAATCCAGTTAATTATTGGAACTAACCACTGATTCCATAGCTCTGATATTCCGTTTATAAGTTTTCCAATAAATTCAAGAAAGCTATCAACCATTGGTTGTATATGTTCTTGCCACAAAGCATCGAATTTTTCTGCCCATTCATCTAAAATAGGCTTGATGTTATCATTCCAAGCGGTTAAAACTGTTTTCAAGATGCTAGAAAAGCCATTTTTTATATTTTCTACGGCTGGTTTAATATATGTATCATAGACTTCCCAAAACTTTGCAAATGTATCTTGTATTCCTTGTTTTATTGTGCCTAATACACTTGAAATTGGTTCAAATAATCCTTCTAGTGTTTGTTTTATTAAATCTTTATTTTCGTTTATAGGTTCAGTAATCATATATAAAATATCATTACCAGCTTGCCAAGCTATTTCGCCAACACCCAAAAAGCTGTTTGTAAAAATTGCAATAATATCTGCTGTTATTTGTTTCGCAACATCTCCTCTAAATACACTAAAAATGTCAGCAATTGTAGTTGCATATTTCCCTTGTATTTCTTGACTTCTACTTGATAAGTCAAATAATCTCACTATATGATTTTTTAAATTTTCTCTATTTTGCTCTAAAAATAGAGAAAATCCTCCTAAAAAATTATCCGCTATTGTTACACCTATACTTGCTGTGCTACCTATTACTCTACCTAAATTCAAAACTACTGTCTCAACCCAGTTATTAGCAGAGTTTAATACCTCTGGTACTGTAAATATATCTATTAAGTTATTCTTTATTCCGTTTAATGAATTTGTTATACTAGAAAAATCAAAATCTCCAAATCCGCTTGAAAAACCTTGTTTAAATATATCAACCAGCTCTTTAGTTTTATTAACAAACATATCCATTTGAAGATTAGCTTGTTGCATTGATGAATTAGTCACACTTCCAAAGTCAAAGTCTCCTATTCTGCTTGTTCCACTATCCGAGTTAGAACCACCATCGTCACTATTACTTTTTAATATATTAGCTGTATCGAACGATGCCAAACTTTTTAAATCCTTAGCTGACTTTTTTGCACTTTCTCCAATTCCTCCTACTACATCACTTGCTAATCCAGCATCTGTTGCTAAGTTAGAAACTGTACTTGAGCCACTATCTCCCCCTGCATTACCAAATATCATTTCTGTAAACGACTTAAAGGCATTTGCTAGAACTTGCAATTTAGAAAGTACTAAATTTATTCCTTTTACAATCGGCGTAAAAATATTGATAAAGCCTTGTCCTAACGTTGCTTTTAATTCATTAAATCTCAATCCTAATACCCTAGTTTGATTTGCCCAGCTATCAGAAGTTCTTGCAAAATCGCCCTGAGCTAAACTTAATTTATCCATTACAAATTTATATCGTAACGCTACTTTTTCCTGTTCTGACATTTTTGCAGTAGTTTTTCCATATCCATTTGCTAATGCGTATTGATCTAATGCATTTTGTGTCATTACAACACCGTAAATCTTTTAAGCTTTCTGTTTCTCCTGTAAATACTGATTTTAATTTTGTGTATGCTTCATCGCTAGACAAATTATAAAAAGATGCAACATCTCCAGTAAGTCCTGTTAAGGTCTCTGACATTTGTAGCGCTGCTTCATTATTGAAATTAAAAGCCTTCGCCATTGCTCCAAATGTACCTACATATTTTTTGGTTACAGTTTGTCCTAGCCCAAATTGCTCTATTGCATTTTCTGCAAACTTATTTACTTCTGTATTTAAATTTCCAAATGTAACGTCTACTACATTTTGAACTTCAGCTAAATCTGAACCTAATTGTAAACATTCTTTTCCAAAATTCACTATAGCTTTTACTGAAAAAGCAGCTAAAGCTAGTTTCCCAATATTTTTTAATGAGTTTTCTATTCCAGAACTTTTTATTGTATTTGTAGTATTTTTTAATCCTTTATTAAATGGATTAGAATTTAGCAATAACTCAAAATCTACTGCACCTACATTTGTACTCATAT
>CASTFX010000071.1 GCA_949448405.1 uncultured Clostridia bacterium | reverse complement strand
TTTGCTGAAAACCCTCCTGCTAGTGCTATTTTTGTTAGTTTTGTTTCTTCTAATGCTTTTTTTGTATTCTGTATTAGCATATCTGTTACTGCTTCTTCAAAACTTGCGCATAAGTCTTCTTTTTTTATATCTTTTCTATTATGATTTAAGTTTAATACTGCTGTTTTTATTCCACTAAAACTAAAGTCTAATCCTTCTAAATGTGTCTTTGGAAGCTCAATATTTGCTTTTCCTAATTTGGCAAGCTTATCTATTTTCGGTCCTCCTGGATAACTAAGCTCCATAACTCTTGCTACTTTATCAAATGCTTCTCCTATTGCGTCATCTCTAGTTTTCCCAAGTATTTTGAAATTTGTATAATCTTCTATTTTTACTAAATGAGTATGCCCTCCTGAAGTTATTAAGCATAAGAATTCTGGCTCTAACTCTTTGAATGTTATATAATTTGCAGCAATATGTCCTTCTATATGATTTACTCCGAACTAATGGCTTATTTAATGAGTAACTTAATGCTTTAGCATATCCGAACTCCGACAAGCAATGCACCGACAAGTCCTGGTCCATATGTTGGACATATTACATCTATATCTTCAAATGTCATTTTAGCTTGTTTCAAAGCTTCTTCTACTACAGTAGAAATTGCTTCAATATGCTTTCTTGATGCAATTTCTGGCACTACTCCACCAAATTTTTCATGTATTGGTATTTGTGTATTTATAACATTGGAAAGAACCTCACGCCCATTTCTTACAATAGAGGCAGAGGTTTCATCACAGCTTGTTTCAATTCCTAAAACTGTTATGTCTTTCATCTATATCCCTTTCCTTTTATCCAATACTACTTATAACCCAAATAACATTAATCCTATATGTATTAATCCACCATACATAAAGTTTAAAATTGGTGAAATTATATGTCCTGCAAATCCTGTTATCCATATCACTAAAAATATTATATAAAATATTTGCTCGTGCTCATAAAGCCACTGCTTGCCATTGTATGACAAAAAGTTTACAAGTATTTTTGAGCCATCAAGTGGTGGAAGTGGAATTAAATTAAATATTCCAAGTCCTAAATTCATGACAATTGTATATTGTATCATAGCAAATATTGTTCCACCTATTTCTGATGAAATAAAACTATATGCAAATTTGTATAGTGCACAATATATTAGAGTAAGAACAATTGCAAGTACAAAATTCATTATTGGTCCTGCTGCTGCAACTATTGCTTCTCCTGCTGTTTGTGAATATTTTCTATTAAAGTTTCTTGGGTTTATTGCAACTGGTTTTCCCCATCCAAAACCTACGAATAAAAGTAGCATAAATCCTATTGGATCTATGTGGCTAAATGGATTTAAATTTAATCTTCCTTGTGATATTGGTGTATCATCTCCAAGTTTTGTTGCTGCAAATGCATGTGCAAATTCATGGAATGTTATTGCAATTAGTACTCCTGGTATTGTTAATATTAGTGCTAACCATTCTAGTTGGTTCATACCCATAAGACTTACTAATGCCACTACTATTAGCATTAAGTATAAAAATCTTTTATCTGTATAAAACATAAGCACTTCTCCTTTATTTTTAGTTGTACTTAGGGTTAATAAATATCGTTATAACTCACTTTTGATAGATTGCCCTATTTATACTTTTATCATTATATCATATTTTTTTCATTTATCAATGTTTTAAAGTTAAATTAATTATAAAAATATACCGCCCCCTCTCGACAATCGAGTGGGGGCGGTGGGGTCTTCTCAAAAGATTTGGAAATTGCAACGGACAAAGTCTTTTCTGCCACAGCTGCCCTTTGGATAGAGCCTCTTCAGCATAAGGTCTATCGTGACCTCTTCGCCTATGAGCTCATTCCAAGTGTTGATTTTGAACAAGTCTCGCAGGCCAATAGGCGAGTCGGTTTTAACCAAAGCAGTGAATGAACCTTGTCCTCCATTTTCCTTCAGCCTAACCAACTTGCAATCAATTCTGGCATCGACAATTGAACACTCTCTTTGCCAAGCTTCCATCTATATGTCCCCTTTGCGTTTTAGTATTCTCCCTACTTGGGAAAATCTAAAATTATTATACCATTTTTATGTTAATTTTGCAAACTAACAGCTCGCATAGTTTTAATGATATTTTATCATTTCCAATATATGTAATTTTTTTCATCAAATTAGTACAATATATATAGAATTTGTGATAAAGTATTAATGGGGGTTTTTATGGAATTTTTAGAGCAAAATGAACTGAATGATATCGTAGGAAAAAACATTAAGTATTTTAGAAAGTTTTATAATCTAAAATTCGGGAAAATGACACAAGAACAGTTAGCAGAACTTGTTGATGTTTCAACCGCTCTTATTGGTAACCTTGAAAGTGAAAAGGTTTCTCAAGGTTTAAGTATTTATACTCTTTATAAAATAAGTATTGTGTTGAAGGTTCCTATGGAAAAGTTCTTTGAGAAAAGTCAAAATTTTGATGAAAAAGTATCCTAGTTAATTATCTAGGATACTTTTTATTTATCTTATATTTTCTAGTTCTTTTATCTTATCTCTTAGTTCTGCTGCTTTTTCAAATTCGAGATTTTGTGCATGATTTATCATTTCATTTGTTAATTTTTCAATTACTTCCTTGATATCCTCTTCCTCTTTTATGTCATATTCATTTTGTATATCTTCAACTATTGTTGCTTTTATTGTATCTCTTACACTTTTCTTTATCGTTTGAGGTGTTATTCCATTCTCTTTATTATATTCTTGCTGTATTTTCCTTCTTCTATTTGTTTCTGATATTGCTTTTTCCATACTTCCTGTTAATTCATCTGCATACATTATAACCTTTCCATCTGTATTTCTTGCAGCACGTCCTATTGTTTGTATTAAAGATCTTTCTGAACGTAAAAATCCTTCCTTGTCTGCGTCAAGTATTGCAACAAGTGATACTTCTGGAATATCTAATCCTTCTCTTAAAAGATTTATTCCGAACTAGTACATCAAATTTTCCGAATTCTTAAATCTCTTATTATTTCCATTCTTTCTAGCGCTTTTATATCTGAGTGCATGTATCTTACTTTAATATCTAGGCTACCTAAATATGCTGTTAAATCTTCTGCCATTTTTTTAGTTAATGTTGTAACTAAAATTCTTTCACCTTTTTCTGTTCTTTTTCTTATCTCTCCTATCAAGTCATCTACCTGATTTGTTACTGGTTTTACTATTATCTCTGGGTCTAAAAGCCCAGTTGGTCTGATTATTTGTTCTACTACATTTCCTTTTGAATTATCATTTTCGTATTCTGCTGGTGTTGCTGATACAAATATGCATTTATTTATTTTCTTCTCGAACTCCTCAAATTTTAATGGTCTATTATCTAGTGCTGATGGTAATCTAAATCCATAGTTTATAAGACTCTCTTTCCTTGCTCTATCTCCATTATACATTGCTCTTACTTGTGGAATTGTTGCATGTGATTCGTCTATAAATAATACAAAATCTTTTGGTATATAGTCTAGAAGTGTGAATGGTGCGCTTCCTGGCTCCCTACCACTTATATGTCTTGAGTAGTTCTCTATTCCTTGGCAGAAACCTGTTTCTTTTAGCATTTCCATATCAAAATTTGTTCTCTCTTCTATTCTTTGTGCCTCTATTAACTTATTATTCTGTTTAAAATATTTTATTCTTTCTTCTAATTCTTCTTCTATTGTAACTAAAGCTTTTTGCATCTTTTCTTCTCCAGTTACATAGTGAGAGTTTGGAAATATCATTACATGTTGTCTTAATGATATGGGCTTTCCTGTTAATGGATTTATTTCAGATATCTTCTCTATCTCATCTCCCCAAAATTCTACTCTTATTCCTTTTTCATTTTGATCTGATGGGTATATCTCTAATATATCTCCTTTTGCTCTAAATGTTCCTCTTTTAAAGTCCATTTCATTTCTTGTGTACTGCATATTTATTAGTTTTCTTAGTATTTCTTCTCTTGACTTTGTCATTCCGTGGTCTAAGTGATACTATCATATTTTCATAATCTATAGGGTCTCCGCAAACCATATATACATGATACAGATGCAACTATAATTACATCTTTTCTTTCAAATAAAGCTGCTGTTGCTGAGTGTCTTAGCTTGTCTATTTCGTCATTAATGGATGAGTCTTTTTCTATATATGTGTCTGTTGAAGCAACATAACTTTCTGGTTGATAATAGTCATAGTAGCTTACAAAATATTCCACTGCATTTTCTGGAAAAAACTCTTTAAATTCTGAATAAAGTTGTCCGAGCTAGTGTCTTATTATGTGCTAGAATAAGTGCTGGTTTTTGCACTTTTTCTATTATATTTGCCATTGTGAAAGTTTTTCCGTGATCCTGTAACTCCGAGTAATGTCTGAAATTTTTTGTCTTCCATTATTCCTTTTGATAAATATTCTATTGCTTTTGGTTGGTCGCCTGTTGGCTTGTATTCTGAGTGTATCTTGAACATATGAAAATCTCCTTTCTATTGAATACAAAATGCTTTTAATTTTGGATGCTTATGTTGTTATTAACAAAGTTTTAATCAGCTATTACATTTCTATATCAAAATACTCTAATATATCAACCTAATTTGATATATACTAAAGTTAGATTTAATTTTATCCACTATTTCTAATCAATACTAATTTCTAAGCCAACTCCTACTTCGTTTATTTTTAATTCCTTTCCCATTTCTATTTTAGCTTCTAGGGAAATACAGTGACAAGGATATAATAGTTCTGGATTTATTTCTTTAAAATATTTAATTGTTTCATTTAGTCTTTCATTTACTTCTAATAAATGAAATCCTCCGATTACTCCATATACTTTGTTTTCATTACATACTTTTTTAGCATATTCTATTATGTTACATATTCCACTATGTGAGCATCCTGTTATTATAAATAGTCCTTTTTTGCTTTTATATACTATAGCTGTATCATCTCTAACTATATCATCTATCATTTCTCCTGACATATCACACTTGCCTATAATTTCTCTTTTTTCAAAATCATTATTTTTTGGTATTTCACCTAAAAATGTAATATTATCACTTATTTTTAAAGTATTATTTGTAAGTTTTAAATTACAAACTTTTGCTAATTCTTCTTTTGTCATAGATGTTCCAATATACTCATTATCACATTCCTTTTTATTAAAACTCTCTGTATGTGCAATTACTTCAATGTTTTTATTATTAATATTTTCAAATAAATATTTTAATCCTCCTGTATGATCATTATGTCCATGTGATATAACTATCTTATTTATTCCTTTTAAATTAACATTCATACTTTCTGCATTTTTTATGAAAGCATTAGAATATCCTGTATCAAATAATATTTTAACCTCTCCATCTTCTATATAATAACTTACAGCTGGTTCTCCTAAATAATATTTGTTAATAAATGTATTATTGTCCTCTAAAACTTTTAATATCATTATCTATTTCCTCTCTATTTTTAATGATTACTCTTCTTAACCAAATCATTTGGTAAACTTTACATTTATTGTGTTTCTCTTTCAATTATCTCTATTACCTTTGGAATTTTTTCTAGTCCACTTTTCTTTCCCATATGTCCAATATTTTCTATAAATATTGGTATCGCATTAATACTTTTTGGATAGTCTTCTAATGTATCTAATGGCACTATATGGTCATTGTTACTGTATATAGAATACCTTTTATTGCTTTTATTTTTAAAATTCTCTAGTTCTCTTTCTGTTACTAAAAATTCTTTGCAAGCTCTATTTAACTTTTCTTTTCCTTCTGTTTCAAAATATTTTGAGAAGCCTGCTAAACTTATGTATAAATTTATCTTTAAATTATTTTCATTTAGATATTTTATGATAAATTCATTACCTATTGAATGAGCAACTATTATGCTGTCTTTACTTATATTTTCTTTATATCTATCTAATATAGCTTTCCATGATTTATAAACTACACCTTCTCTTGGTGGAAATTCTGGAACTATTACATTATATCCTAGTTTTGTTAATTCTATTTTAAGCCATTCATAAATCTTTGGTATTCCATTATATCCATGAATTAAAATTATATTTTTCATATTCTAATACCTTTTATTATCTTTTAAAACTTTTGTTCGTATTTTATCACATTATTTATATATTGTCAATATTTCAATAATAATCTATTTTATTCTTCTAATAAATCTCTTTCTTCATCATAGATTATTTCTATAGTTTTAATATTTCCATCTTGCCTTTGCTTATTTATTGAACTTATTTTAAAAGCTTCGATTAAGACTGTTGGATTTTTTAATTTTAATTTTCTTAATACTTCCAATGTGTACTCATAGTTTGTATTATCTTCTAATACATTAAGTAATTGCTTTCCACTTTCAGTAAAGGTATACACTCCCATACTAGCTTTTCCTTCTGTATGTATAAATATTTTATCCGTATAAAAATCTTCTTTTTCATCTAATTTTATTGCTATAAAATCTCGACAATTTATTAGTCCACAATCTTCCATTTTTAGTAATTCTTCATATCTAACATCATACTTTTCTAATATTTTATGGTCACTAGTTATAACTACTTTATCTTTATCTAGCGAAATTTTAAATTTTGAAATTTTTTGGAATGTTTCTGCTTCGTATTTGGTCATATTCCTTAATGTATTTAAAGTTCTTAT
>CASTFX010000070.1 GCA_949448405.1 uncultured Clostridia bacterium | reverse complement strand
GAAATATGAAAAAGGACAAATAGGTTCATCTGCAATGTCATATAAGAGAAACCCAATGAGATCAGAGAGAATAAACTCACTATCAAGACATGTTTTAGTATTAGCACAAGACCCAGCAATAACAGCAGCAACTCAATGGCTAGAAAGAACATTAGATGATTCAGCAAATAAAAGAATTTGCGTTCCAGAAAGCTTTTTAGCAATAGATGCAGTACTTATACTATATGCAAATATAACTTCAGGCATAGTTGTATATAAGAACTCAATAAGAACAAATTTAATGCAAGAATTACCTTTTATGGGAACAGAAGAGATAATTATGAATGCAGTTTTAAAGGGTGGAGATAGACAAGAGTTACATGAGAAAATAAGAGTACACTCGATGGATGCTGGAAGAGAAGTAAAAGAATTTGGAAGACCAAATGATTTAGTTGATAGAATTGCTAATGACAAAAGCTTTGGACTTACAAAAGAAGAGATAATGAATGCACTAAACCCAGAAAATTTATGTGGTAGAGCAGTACATCAAGTAGAAGACTTTATAAAAGAAGAAGTAGACCCAGTACTTGAGAAATATAAAGATTTAATCAGTAATATAAATGTAGAAGTAAATGTGTAAAACAATCCAAACAAAACATTTGTTTTTACAACTAAAGTAAGATATAATAGTTCTATCCTTTCACAAGGAAATCTTGAAGAAAGGAGGAACTTACATATATGAGCAATGTGTTAGACGTGCTAAAGCTTATTGTTCTTTATTTAATCGTAAAATTAATAAGTGAGTAACACATGAAAAAAGACTAGGAAATTATCGAGGCTTCCTAGTCTTTTTTTTACACTTACATATATTACTAAACGTGCTTTTAGTATATATATAATAACATATATTTTTGTGTATGTCAAATATTAAATTTCTTTCCAGTAATTTTCTCAAAAGCTTCAATATATTTAGCTCTTGTTGTATCTATTACATCTGCTGGAATTGGTGTTGGGTTTTCGGCATCCCAATTATTTGCCTTTAACCAATCACGCATATATTGTTTATCAAAGCTTTTTTGACTTCTTCCAATCTCATAGTCATCAGCTGGCCAAAATCTACTAGAATCTGGTGTTAGAACTTCGTCACCTAATACTAATTCACCATTTTCGTCTATACCAAATTCAAATTTAGTATCAGCAATTATTATTCCCTTTGTTCTAGCATATTCAGCACATTTTTCATATATTTCTATTGTTTTAGCTTTTACCTTTTCAGCTAAATCTTTTCCAATTAAGTTACAAACTTCTTCAAAGCTAATATTTTCATCATGACCTTCTTGAGCTTTTGTTGTAGGAGTAAAGATTGGCTCTGGTAATTTTTCAGACTCTTTAAGCCCTTCTGGTAAAGTTATACCACAAACACTACCAGTTTCTTTATAGCTTTTCCATCCTGAACCTGTAATATATCCTCTAACAATACATTCGATAGGAAGCATTTTAAGCTTTCTTACAAGCATACTTCTATCTCTAAATTCTTCTTTTTTAAATTCTTCTGGAAATTCTTCGAACTTTGTTGTAATTATATGATTTGGAATAACATCTTTAACAAAGTCAAACCAAAATTCAGATATTCTATTTAAAACTTTTCCTTTGTCCTCAATAGGAGTAGGTAAGATAACATCAAATGCAGAAATTCTGTCAGAAACAACTAGCATAAGTTTATCATTATCTACTTCATAAATTTCACGAACTTTTCCACTACTAATTTTGTTCATATTAATACCTCCTTAAATATTGTTTAGAAAAATAATAGATTTTCCAAACATATGCATATCGAAAGATTTACTTTCTCTAACATACAATTTTCTTATTTCATATCGTTTAAATATGCTTCATAACCAATCTTTTGTAATTTTTCATTTTTATCTAATACAGCAGTATTCATAGATGCTTTATAATCACATATCTTTTTATATACTTCTTCATTTGCTGTAGAAATTATTGTTGCTGCAAGTATACCTGCATTTTTTGCACCATTTATTGCAACTGTTGCAACAGGGATACCAGATGGCATTTGAACTATTGAATAAAGTGAGTCAACGCCATTTAAAGTTTTAGACATTATAGGTACTCCTATAACAGGACAAGGTACTTGAGCTGCAAAAACACCAGGTAAGTGAGCTGCTCCACCAGCTCCTGCGATAATAACTTTAACCTTTCTATCCTTCAAACTCTTAGCATAATCAAAAGCAGCATCAGGACATCTGTGTACAGAAAGAATAGTCATTTCATAAGAAATTCCCATATCTTCTAAAAACTTAGCAGCATCTTTCATTATAGAAAGGTCTGAATCGCTTCCCATAATAATAGCAACATCAACGTTCTCTTTCATAAAAACCTCCATTCGAGCAATTTATGCTCTAATAAATATGTAATAAAACTCTTAAAAAATATATATTAAAACCCTAAAATAGGTATTTAATCTTGTTTACCAGCTACAAAAGATTTTAAAACTTCTACAAGCTGTATCTTTTCAGCATTTTGTACCCTAGCTGCTAAATCTTCAGGAGTATCTGTTGGTAAAACTTTTACGACAGTTTGCATTATAGTATTACCCCTATCATATTCACTGTTTACATAGTGAAGAGTAACACCACTGCATTCTTCTTTAGCTTCTACAACAGCTCTATGTACATTCATACCATACATACCTTTTCCACCATATTTTGGAAGTAGTGAAGGATGGGTATTGATTATAGTATAGTTTTGTATAAGTCTTGGACCGATAAGTTTTAGATAACCTGCAAGAACTATCAAATCTACATTTATCTTAGATAAGACAGTATTTAATTCATTATCAACCTTATCAGTATCTTTTTCTTTTATTATATAAGTTGGAATTTTAGCTTTTTTAGCTCTTTCTAAAGCAAAAGCATTAGGATTATTTGATACAACTAAAGAAATATTTGCAAGCAAATTTTTACTATCAATAGCATCTATTACAGCTTGAAGTGTTGTACCATTTCCAGATGCGAAAACAACTAAATTATACATAAAAACCTCCATTTGAACAATTTAGAATTTAGCAATTATGTAATGTTTTAATACTATCACATTATAATACCAAATGTCATAAAATGTCAATTATTAAAAAGCATAAGTTGATTTTACTCATGGCCTTGTTTTAATCTTAAATAGCCAATTTCTTGCCAGCTATTATAAGCAAGGTTTAGTCTAAATAGTACCTTAGGCTTAGCACCAGCTCTGTTTTTATCAACTACACATGCATAATATCTAACATTTGGGTCTTCAAATTTTTCTAAATCAAAGAACTCTGTATCAACTTCGTTTAAAGAATATTCATAATCATCTAAAGAATCTCTATGAATTTGTTTTACTAAACACAAGGTATCTAAAACTTCTTTTACAGTTCTACTTGCAGACAAATCATTAATATCAAGATTTAGAGGTGGTGTAGAGTTTTCTGTAAGCTGCATTGTAGAACCAATAAATATATTAAAGTTTTGAGCAAGATTTGAAAGAATAGTTGCAGTCTTTTTAACAGCATCACTATTTCCAATATGTTCAGTATCAGCTTTTAAAGTATCATAGAAGATATATTTTATTTGGTCTTTATAATAATAATTCTTAATAACTTTGTTAAGCTCATCATTTGTATGGTCAGTGATATTTATAAAGTATATAGAAGATTTTAATTGTTCACTTAACCAATCAGTAACCATTAATGTCTCCATAAAATCTGTTGAATATTTTTTAAGTTTTTCAATATATTCATCATGAGTTTCATCTTTTCCTTTAGCTATATATCCTTCTTCATCAGTTTCAACAGCATCTTTTTTATCAGGTCTAAATTTTAATTCAAGGAGTTCTCCTTCTGAAATTCTTAGATGATGACCATGTATTTCTTGAATTATAGGGTTATTTATAACTGTTGTTGTTAAGCATAACTTCATTTTTTCTTCTGACATTTCGTTAGATATGATTAGTACTTTTTGCTTATGAACTAAAGCAAGATAAGTTGCTAAGTTAACAGTAAATCTACTTTTACCAGCATTTGAAGGCATTGCAAAACAAGAAGTTTCTCCACACCTAATACCTTTAAATACATGTGATAGAATAGGGAATGGAAGGTCTAATCCATTTGATAAGTTGTTAGAGCCTTCAGTTAAGAAATTAGTAACTCCAACATTCAACACAGATTGTTTAAACTTAGAAGCTACTTCTGCTTGATTTACAGCACTTTCAACTTCTTCTATTGACATTTGGTCATATAGCTTATAGTTTTTGATATCGATAATTTTTTCTTGAACAGTTCTAATAGGAATTCTCAAATAATTTTTTCTTAAAACAAATAATTTCCTAAGTTCTACATATATATTTTCAAAATTATACACTCTACCTTTTACTATAAGCTTATAGTCTTGTTTTAAAGCAAAGATTTTTTCAATATCTTTTGCAAAGTTAAAAGACTTTTTAGCTTCCTCAGACGCATAAGCTTCTCCATCTGTAAAAAGAACTATTTTATATAAATTAAGAAAAGTATCATTTGCAAAACAACAGTCATCATATTTAAAATAATATTTACTTATAGACTTTGGGTCAGTTAAAAGTAGACCAATATAAGTTGACTCTAATTCATCATTTAATAGTTCTTTTGGATAAAGCTGTGTTTCTGTTTCGTCATCATCATCAGGTCTTTTTTTAAGAATTTCATGCTCTTCTTGTTCAACTGCTGGTTCACTTCTTAATTCTTTAATAACAGGCAAAGCTTCTTCGAATTTTCCTTCTTCAAGAAGTTCTTTTATATTTGCGATTTGGTATTTATTCATTGGAGTAATTGGAATTCCTTCTAGTAATTCATATATTTTTTTTATAGCTTCAGGGTTCAATTTTTTATCTCCTTTTTTATAAATTTAGATAAATATATTATATAGTAAAAATAAAGAAAAATAAAGGAAAAAGCCTAAAAAATTTGTAGAAACAATGTAATATAAATGTAACATTAATGTAATTCGAATGTAACCTTCATGTAGTATAATTCTAATATTAATACAAATGATATAGGAAAGGACAGATAATGGGAATAAATAGAGATTTGAAAAGAGAGGGTATAGAGATAATCAGCACAATAGACACACTTACAGTAAATACACTATCAAAAAAGATAGCAAATACTCTTTGTAAAACTTTTCCTGAGCTAAATTTAGATACGAATCAATTATTTATGAGAATATCTAGGCTTAATATGTGCTTTGCAAAATTGCCACAGGGGATTTCAGCCAAGTATTTTTATAAAAATAAAACTATATATTTTGCGTGTGATATTGAGGAAGAAAATCTTGTTAGTGTTGCAATACATGAATGTATACACTACTTGCAAGAAAAGAATTCCAAAAATGGAGGAATAGAGAAACTAGGATTATGTGACTATACAGATGGAAACTTACCAGGAACAGGACTAAATGAGGCAGCAGTACAACTTATGGCTTCGAAATGTGCAGAAAGTCCATATGAAAATGTAAAGTATTTTGACATAGAGATACCAACAAATACACCAACATATTATCCTTTAGAATGTGCATTAACAAAGCAGATAGCATATGTTGTTGGAGAAAATGTCCTATTTGAAAGTACATTAAATGCAAATAATAACTTTAGGGAGCAATATATATCACTAACTTCTGCTAAAAATTATTTCACAATACAAAAAAATATAGATACATTGGTAGAAGCACAAGTTAAATTAGAAAAGCTTTATTCAGACTTGCAAGAATATGATATTGATGAATATTTTGCTAAAAAAACTATAAAAGAAACAGAAGTGCAAAAGAAAAAGATAAAAGAGCTATTTATAAATACTCAAAAGTTAATACTTACAAGTTATTTTGATAATGCTATAAATCTAACATATACACCTAAGCTAATAGAAAATTATAGAAATAAATTATACTCATTTAAAAATTTAATAGGACAAGTTGAAGGAGACAATTTCTATAATGAATACTACATAGATAAAATGGAAGAACTAGAAAAAAGATATGAAATTAATCCAAATGAAATTACAGATTTAGTAGTTGTAAAATCAACATTTATATCAAGACTAATTAAGAAACTAAGAACATTATTTGGACTTAAAACAAGTTATGAAACAAATGAATAAAATAAAAAACTTTAATCTTAAACAAGATTAAAGTTTTTTATTTTGCATCAAATTAAGAGCTCTTTTTATATTGGGATTTTTCATCAGTAAGATTTAATATATAATCAACAGAAGTTTTATATAAATTTGCAAGAATTATCAAACTATCAAGCGGAATATCTCTTTTTCCACTTTCATACCTATAATATTGTTCTCTTTTCATATTAATTTTTTTACTAACAAACTCTTGAGTATAGTCATTATCTTCTCTTAGTTCTCTAAGTCTTTTTAGATACATCACATCACCTTTTCCTATTTTTTCTATTGACATTGTAACCCAACGGTTATATAATCTAAATAATAAGTAACCAAAAGGTTACAAAAACGGAAGAAAATTAAGGAGGAAAACCAAAGTGAAAGAAAGACAAAACCAAAGAAGTGATAGAGGTATCACGCTTGTTGCGCTTATCATAACTATTATTATCTTAGTAATACTTGCAGCAGTATCAATATCAGCAGTGTATAACTCAAAGATAGTAG
>CASTFX010000069.1 GCA_949448405.1 uncultured Clostridia bacterium | reverse complement strand
ACGCTATTGTAACAGATGGATTTACAGGAAATGTATTTTTAAAAGCAATAGAAGGACTTGGAAAATTTGTAAAAAGATCATTAACAGAAAGCATAAAAAAGAATATATTTTCAATGATAGGATCACTGCCTTGTATGCCAGCAATAAAAAGATTTGCAAAAACAGTTGATTATAAAGAATATGGTGGAGCATTATTCTTAGGAGTAAAAAAACCAGTAGTAAAAGCTCACGGAAGTAGTGATGAATATTTATTTTATTTCACAATAAAACAGGCAGAAGAATTCGTTAAGAATAAAGCAGTTGACAAGATGATTGAAGAATTTGAAAAGATTTAAAAAAAAGCTTGACAAATTTAACAATATATAATATGTTATGACTAAACAAAGTTAAAGTTTTATAAAGGGAGGTATATATAAATGAATACAGAAGAAATTTATGACAAAGTTAAAGGGATAATTGTAGAACAACTTAATGTTGCAGAAAATACAGTTACTTTAGAGGCATCATTTATAGACGATTTAGGAGCAGATTCTTTAGATATAGTAGAATTAATAATGGCATTAGAAGAAGAATTTGATATGGAAATTCCAGATGCAGATGCTGAAAAAATTGTTACAGTAAATGACGTTGTAGAATATATTAAAAATAATCAATAATAATAAAAAACAACCTCCTTATTAAAGGAGGATTATTTTTTTATATTGACCAAAACAATTACTTATTATATAATTTAATAAGCAAAAATGAATGATTATTATTAATCTTCATATAATAACAAATGAGAAATTATTGATAAGTTACTAATTTTTAGAAAGGAAGGAATATTAAATGACAGAAGAAGAACAAAAAGTGAAAGAGATGATAGATAGCTTAGTTGAAAGAGCGAAAGTTGCATCTCAAAAATACATGGAGTTAGACCAAGAAACAATAGATAATATTACTAAAAGAATGGCTATGGCAGGTTTAGAAAACCATATGAAACTTGCAAAAATGGCTGTAGAAGAAACAAAAAGAGGGATATACGAAGATAAGATAACAAAGAATATGTTTGCATCTGAATATGTATATCACAGTATTAAATATGATAAAACAGTTGGAGTTATAAGAGATAACGAAGAAGAGGGATATGAAGAAATTGCAGAACCAATAGGAATTATAGCAGGTGTTACACCAGTTACAAATCCAACTTCAACAACAATGTTTAAATCAATAATAGCAGCAAAAACAAGAAATGTTATAATATTTGGTTTCCACCCATCAGCACAAAGGTGTAGTGTTGAAACAGCAAAAATATTAAGAGATGCAGCTATAGAAGCAGGAGCACCAGAAGATTGTATACTATGGGTAGAAGAGCCATCAGTTGAAGCAACAAGAGCTTTAATGAATCACCCAAATGTAAATCTAATACTTGCAACAGGTGGAACAGGAATGGTTAAATCTGCATATTCATGTGGAAAGCCAGCACTTGGAGTAGGACCTGGAAATGTTCCATGCTATATAGATAAAACAGCAAAATTAAAAACAGCAGTAACAGACTTAGTGCTTTCAAAGTCATTTGATAATGGAATGATTTGTGCATCAGAGCAAGCTGTTATTGTAGATAAAGAGATTTCAAAAGAATTTGAAAAACTTATGAAAGAAGCAGACTGTTATTTCCTAAACAAGACAGAAATAGAAAAACTAGAAAAAAGTATGTTTGAAGAAGAAAAGTTAAAATCAGCAATTGCAGGACAAAGTCCATATAACATTGCAAAAGAAGCAGGAATAGAAGTTCCTGAAAAAACTAAAGTATTAGTAGTACCACAAACAGGAGTAGGAGAAGGGTATCCATTCTCAAAAGAAAAACTAAGTCCAGTACTTGCATACTATACAGTATCAAGCTCAGAAAAAGGAATAGATTTAGCAGAAAGACTAATTGAATTTGGTGGACTTGGACACTCAGCAGTAATTCATTCAGAAGATGAAGAAACTATACAGGCTTTTTCAAACAAAGTAAAAGTAGGAAGAATTATAGTAAATTCGCCATCAACACATGGAGCCATAGGAGATATATATAACACTAATATGCCATCATTAACACTTGGTTGTGGAACATTTGGAGGAAACTCTACAACAGCAAATGTATCATCAGTAAACCTAATAAATATAAAGAGAGTAGCAAAAAGGAGAGTAAATATGCAATGGTTTAAGATACCTGAGAAAATATATTTCGAAGCGGGAGCCATTGGATATTTAGAAAAAATGCCAGATATTACAAGAGCATTTATAGTAACAGATGAGTCAATGGTAAAACTAGGATATGTAGATAAAATACTATATCATTTAAGAAAAAGACAACAATATGTGCATTCAGAAATTTTCGCAGAAGTTGAACCAGATCCTTCATTTGATACTATACAAAAGGGTGTAGACGCAATGAAAAAATTTAATCCAGATGTAATTATAGCACTTGGTGGAGGAAGCCCAATAGACGCAGCAAAAGGAATGTGGTTATTCTATGAACATCCAGACGCAGACGCAGAGGGATTAAAACTTAAATTTATGGATATAAGAAAACGTACCTATAAATTCCCAAAACTTGGAGAAAAAACAAAGCTAGTGGCAATACCTACAACATCAGGAACAGGATCTGAGGTAACATCTTTTGCAGTTATAACAGATAAAAAGAAAAATATAAAATATCCACTTGCAGACTATGAGTTAACACCAGATATAGCAATAATTGACCCAGACTTAGTAATGTCATTACCAAAGAAAATAACAGCAGATACAGGTATGGACGTTTTAACACATGCAATAGAAAGTTATGTTTCTAATATGGCATCTGACTATACAGACGGATTAGCAGAAAAAGCAGTTGAAATAGTATATAATTATTTACCAGTAGCATATGAAGATGGAAGCAATAGACAGGCACGTGAGAAAATGCATAATGCAAGCTGTATCGCAGGAATGGCATTTACAAACGCATTTTTAGGAATAAATCACTCAATGGCACATAAGCTTGGAGGAGAATTCCATATAGCTCATGGTAGGGCAAATGCAATAATATTACCTTATGTTATAAAATACAATAGTACTAAACCAACAAAGTTTGTATCATTCCCTAAATATGAATATTTCATAGCAGATGAAAAATATGCAAATTTAGCAAGAAGATTAGGACTAAAAGCAAATACAACAGAAGAGGGAATAAAATCATTAATAAAAGCAATACAAGAAATGAATGAGAAACTTGGAATTCCAAAATCTCTAAAAGAAGAAGGAATAAGTGAAGACGAATTCTTAGCAAAAGTAGATGAGTTATCAGAAAAGGCATTTGAAGATCAATGTACAACAGCAAATCCAAGACTTCCATTAGTAACAGAATTAAAACAAATATTATTAGATGCATACTATGGAGAAAGTATATAAAACAAATAAAAAAGAGCACGAATCTGTGAAAAGATTTGTGCTCCTTTGCTGTGTTTAATAGGGATTTTGAAAATTATGTAAGTTTATAGTTTGATTATAATATATGTTGAAATATATCAAAGATTCATTTACTCCTTTTACTATTAGCAAATAATCAAATCATCTCTTCCAGCACCAGTTCCTATAAACTTAATAGGACAATCAATAACTTCTTCAATTCTAGCTAAATATTTTTTAGCATTTTCTGGAAGATCTTCACGTCTTTTTATATTACTAATATCTCCAAAGTTTCCATCAAATTCTTCATATACAGCCGTACAATTTTCTAGATATTCAGGTGTTGTAGAAAAGTCTGTTGTGATTTTTCCTTTATGATTATATGCAGTGCAAAGTTCGATTTTATCAAGTTTTCCAATAGTATCTAAGTGATTTATTGCAATACCTGTAAGTCCATTTACCATAACAGAATATTTTACAGCAACTAAGTCTAGCCAACCACATCTTCTAGGTCTTTTTGTAGTAGTACCATATTCGTGACCAAGTTCTCTTATATTATCTCCAACTTCATTAATTTGTTCTGTGACGAAAGGTCCAGCACCAACTCTTGAAGAATAAGCTTTGATTACTCCATAAACTTCTCTAATATCTTTAGGGCTTACTCCTGAACCTATACACATTCCACCTAAAGTTGGATTAGAAGATGTAACAAATGGGTAAGAACCAAAATCAATATCAAGTAATGTTGACTGAGCTCCTTCGCATAATAATTTTTTGTTTTCAGACATTGCATTATGTAATAATACAACTGTATCAACAACATAAGGTTTTAAAATTTCAGCATATTCTGTATATTCTTTTATAATTTCCTCAGCATCAAACTCAGGATATCCATAAGCTTTAAAAATTTTATTTTTATTTGCTACATTTGTACGAACCAAATCAGCAAATCTAGGTCTTATAAAATCTTGTATTCTTATACCAGAACGTTCAAATTTATCACAATATGCAGGGCCTATTCCACGGCAGGTAGTACCTATTTTGTCATTTCCTCTATTTTCTTCAAGCATTTTATCCATAGCTATATGGTAAGGCATAATTACGTGAGCCTTATCACTTATACGTAAGTTGTCTACTGTGTAACCATTAGTTTTTAAGTTGTTAATTTCTTCAATTAACACTCTTGGGTCAACAACAACTCCATTACCAATTACAGCTAAAGTTCCTTTGTTTAGCACTCCAGAAGGTATAAGATGGAATGCAAATTTTTGTCCGTCTACTTCTATTGTATGACCAGCATTATTACCACCAGTACATCTAATAGAAATGTCAGCTTTTGTAGAAAGATAATCTATAATCTTTCCTTTACCTTCGTCACCATAAAAAGCACCTAAAACGACATCAACTTTTGACATATAAGACCTCCATTCGAGCGAAATCTCACTCTAAAAATTTCACATATATATTATCGTACATGTGTCAAAAAAAGTCAATAGGCATTGCAAAAAGTTCGTATTTGTGATAAAATCAGTTCGTAATTAAGGAGGCAATTTATGGAGAAAATATATGTTACACCACTAAGTGGTAGATATGCAAGTAAAGAAATGAATGAAATATGGTCTTCTGACTCAAAATACGGAACATGGAGAAGACTATGGGTAGCACTTGCAGAAACAGAAAAAGAATTAGGAATAAATATAACAAATGAGCAAATAGCTGAAATGAAAGCACATATAGACGATATAGATTATGAGGTAGTTGCAAAAAGAGAAAAGGAGTGCAGACATGATGTAATGGCACATGTATATGAATTTGGTACAAAATGTCCATCAGCAAAAGGAATAATACACTTAGGTGCAACTTCATGTTATGTAACAGATAATGCAGATGTAATATTAATGAGTAAAGCACTAGAAGTTATAAAGGAAAAATTAGTATTAGTAATAAATAATTTGAAAAAATTTGCTTTAGAAAACAAGGGCGTAACTTGCCTTGGATATACACATTTCCAACCAGCGCAACTTACAACAGTAGGAAAAAGAGCAACACTTTGGATGCAAGATTTGTTAGAAGATTTAGAAGAACTAGAATTTGTACAAAGTAGTATGAAGTTAAGAGGGTGTAAAGGTACAACAGGAACACAAGAAAGTTTTATGAAATTATTTAAAGATGAAGCAAAAGTAAAAATGTTAGATAAAAAGGTTGCAGAAAAAATGGGATTTGCAAAAACTTTTGCAGTATCAGGACAAACATATACAAGAAAATTAGATACAAGAGTGTTAAATGTACTTTCAAGTATAGCACAAAGTGCATCAAAATTTGCAAATGACATGAGATTATTACAACATGAGAAAGAATTAGAAGAGCCATTTGAAAAAGGACAAATAGGTTCATCTGCAATGGCATATAAAAGAAATCCAATGAGAAGTGAGAGGATTAATTCACTTTCAAGACATGTAATCACACTTGCTATGGATCCAGCCTTGACATCTGCTACACAGTGGTTAGAAAGGACATTAGATGACTCTGCTAACAAGAGAATTTGCGTTCCTGAGGCATTTTTAGCTGTAGATGGTATACTTACCCTATATGCAAATATTTCGTCTAATATCGTCGTATATAACAGCGTAATAAGGACAAACTTAATGCAAGAGTTACCGTTTATGGGTACAGAAGAAATACTTATGAAAGCTGTTCTAAAAGGCGGAGATAGACAAGAATTGCATGAGAAAATAAGAATATATTCAATGGAAGCTGCAAGAGAAGTGAAAGAGTTTGGTAGACAAAATGATTTAGTAGATAGAATTGCAGGAGATGCAAGTTTTGGTTTTTCTAAAGAAGAAATCCTAGAAATATTAAATCCTGATAATTTATGCGGTAGGGCAGTACATCAAGTGGAAGATTTTATAAGAGAAGAGGTAGATCCAGTAATAGAAAGATATGGCGAAATGATAGAGGGAATAGATGTCAGCGTGAATGTATGAATTGGCACCAAAATGTGTAAATAAAGCAAAATTCCAGTGATTTCTCACTGGAATTTTTGCTTTCAAGTTTACAGCGTAGAACTTGAATAAGGAGTTTGCTTAGCCGAGCATCTCAGCTACCTCTTGGCTAACATTAGTCACTGGGTGGCTAGTAGTACGTGTGTCTGTCTTTCTGTAAATATGAATAGCACAGACACCAGAAAGGTAGACACAAGCATCATAGTCCGTATCATAGTCAGGGTAAAAGTCTTTCCTCAAGTGGAGACAGTTTGCGTCAAATTCGGATATTACCACGTTTTGGTAGTCGTAGCCATTTGTG
>CASTFX010000068.1 GCA_949448405.1 uncultured Clostridia bacterium | reverse complement strand
ATCGCACCTATTTCATATGCCATTCCTAGTATGCTTAGCAAGTCTCCACGGTTCGCAGTTAAGTCAAAATCTATAACTTCATCATCAAGTCCCATATATTTTATTGGATCTTCTCCTGGTTTTGCATCATTTCCCAATACATGTATTCCTGCTTTATCCTCTTCTGATAGGAATTTACTCTCTATTCCAATTTCAGATAAAGAACAAATCATTCCATTAGATTCTATTCCTCTTTTCATCGCCTTTTTAATTTTAAATCCACCTGGAAGTTCTGCTCCATCTAAAGCGACTATAACTTTTTGTCCTTTTGCTACATTGGGAGCACCACATACTATATTTAATACTTCTCTTCCAACATTTACTTTACATACATGTAAATGGTCAGAATCTGGATGCATTTCACATTCTAGTACTTCTCCTATTACTAGTTTGCTTGCATTTATTAACTTTCCTGCTTCGTCATACTCATTTCCGTGCAGCTGTCATGTCTTCTGCAAGTGTTTTTATATCTACATCTATGTCTACATAGTCTTTTACAAAATTTTTACTTAATTTCATTTTAAAGTTAATCCTTTCTTCTCTATTCAGTGTTTAGGAATATATATTTAATTTTGAATGTGCTGCGTAAGCGACAAACCGTAGCAAAGCGGAGGGCGAATGGAGCAACCAACCTAACAATTTTTAATTGTTGGTTGCGACACCAAAGCACGAAAAAATTAAATATATATTTCCTAAACTACTATAGCTTAATAAACTTATCTATCAAATTGACTCAAAAATCTTACATCATTTGCATATAAATATCTCATATCTGGTATTCCATATTTAAACATAGCTATTCTTTCTAGCCCTAATCCGAATGCAAATCCTGAATATTTCTCTGGGTCATATCCGCACATTCTAAGCACATTTGGATGTACCATTCCTGAGCCTAATACCTCTATCCATCCTGTTTGTTTGCATATATTACAACCTTTTCCATTACATTTAAAACATGATACATCTACTTCATAAGATGGTTCTGTAAATGGGAAATAACTAGGTCTAAATCTTAATTTTGAATTCTCTCCTATTATTTTTTTTGCGAAGATTTCTAATGTTCCTTTTAAATCTGCTAATGATATATTTTTATCTATTACTAACCCTTCTGCTTGTGTAAATTGATGTGAATGTGTTGCGTCATCTTCTCTTCTATATGTTTTTCCGTGGACATATCATTCTTATAGGTGTCTTTTCTTCGTTTGCAAGCATTGTTCTTGCTTGAACTGCAGAAGTTTGTGTTCTAAGTAAATATTCATCTGTTATATAGAAACTATCTTGCATATCTCTTGCTGGATGTCCTTGTGGTAAATTTAAAAGTTCAAAACAAAACCTATCTGTTTCAAGCTCTGGTCCAGCTTCTACAGTATATCCCATTGAAACAAATAAATCTTCAATCTCTTCTATTACTCTATTTACTGGGTGTTTTGACCCTGTCTTAATTTTTGTACTAGGAAGAGTTACATCAATACTTTCTCTTATAAGCTTTGCTTCTAACTCTTTTTTAGCAAGTTTTGCTTCTATTTCAGAAATTTTTTCCTCTATTTCTTTTCTAATTTTATTTGCTAAGCTTCCGATTATTGGTCTTTCTTCTTTAGAAAGGCTAGCCATATCTTTTAATACATTAGAAAGTTCACTTTTCTTTCCTAGATATTTTATCTTTATATCATTTAACTCTTGCATTGTCTCTATTTTTTCTAAAGCTAACTTTGCTTCATTGCCTAGCTTTGTAATTTTATCTTTCACTTAAAAAATCTCCTTTTTTACTTAATCTCTTTGATAACTTCGTCTAATAATAAACTCTTTTGATCTCCTGATTCCATATTCTTTAAAGTTACAGTATTTGTTTTCATCTCGTCTTCTCCAATTACTGCAACATAAGGAATATTTAATTTATCTGCATATTTAAATTTTGATTTTATTTTTTTATCTTCTAAAAATACTTCTGTATTTATATTAGCATTCCTTAAAGTAGTTGCTACATCTAATGCATACCCTATTTGTTCTTCATTCATTGAAATTACTAATACTTTTGATATTGACTTATTTTCATTTTTTAATATATTTTCTTTGTCTATTTGATAGAAAAATCTTGATAGACCAATAGATATACCAACACCTGGAAGCTTTTTGTCTGTATAATATTCAGCTAAACTTTCATACCTTCCACCTGAGCATACACTTCCAAGCTTTTTATATTGATTTAAGAATGTTTCATATACTGTACCTGTATAATAGTCTAATCCTCTTGCTATACTTAAATCAACTTTAAAGTTCTTTTCAGGTACTTTGCATACTCTTATTTGTTTTATAACTGTTTGTAACTCATTTACACCTTGTTTAAATGTTTCTGTGCTTATTCCTAATTTGTTCAAGCTTTCTATCTTCTCATCTGATGTTCCATCAATTTCTAGGAATTTTATTATAGTGTCTATCTTATCTTCTTTAACTTCTATCTCTTTTAATTCTTTAATAACATTTTCTTTTCCAATTTTTTCTATTTTATCAATTATTCTAAGAATATCTGCTGATTTTTCACTTAAATCTAAAGCTTCAAACATTCCATTTAATATTTTTCTATTATTTATACAAATAGTGAAATCTTCGAATCCTAGATTTCTAAAAGTTGTATATATTACACTTGGAATTTCTGCATCATGCATTATACTTAGATTTCCATCTCCAATAATATCAATGTCACATTGATAAAACTCTCTAAATCGTCCTGCTTGTGCTTTCTCTCCTCTATATACTTTTCCTATTTGATATCTTTTAAATGGAAAACTTAATTCTCCATAATATTCTGATACATATTTTGCAAGTGGTACAGTTAAATCAAATCTTAGGGCTAGGTCATTTTCGCCTTTATTAAACCTATATATTTGCTTTTCTGTTTCTCCCCCAGCTTTTGCAAGTAAAACCTCTGCACTTTCAATAATTGGTGTATCCAATGGCAAAAAGCCAAATTTCTCATAAGATTTTTGTATTTTCTCCTTTATCTCATTAAATCGTATTTGATCATTTGGTAATAACTCCATAAATCCTGGTAAAGTTTTTGGTTCTACTCTTGTTTTTTCCATATTTTTTAACTCCTTAAAATTATAATCATTCAGCAGATATTATATATTAATTTTGCTGAAATTACAAGTAAAATATGGCAAAAAAGTGTATTTATAACGAGACAAACATTGCTCTACTTTTGATACATATCTTTTACATAAAAAATGAACCCAAATTGTTAAACTTTTTTGTCTAACAATTTGAGTTAACTTCACTGATACTTATCTTCTCTTTTTATATTCATTATGACAATTCTCTTCTATTATTTTGTATTGTTCTTAATGTTTCTTCTAATACATCTTCAATCTTACCAAGTAAAGCATCTGCATGTTCTTTAGTTCCATTAGAAATCTCTCTTGCCATCTCATTTGCTGTTTCTATTATTTCTGCTTTTTGAGCATAAGCTTTTCTTGTAATCTCGTGTTCATCTATCATAGCTATAATTCTATTTTCTGCTTCTTTAACAATATCATCAGCTTCTTTTTGAGCTTCTATTAATATTCTTGTTCTTTCCTCTTTAACCCATTTTGCTTGTTTTAGCTCTTCTGGAAGTTTTATTCTAATTTCCTTAATTATGTCTAAAATTTCCTCTTTATCAACAATACCTTTACTTGTAAAAGGCATGTTCTTGCTATTTTCAATTATTTCTTCTAATGTTTCTAATAATGTAAATATTTCCATAGCTATGTTTACTCCTTTCGACCTAAGAGCACTAGAGTAACTCTACCATACTTTCTTAAGCCTTTTATACTTGCATATTCTTCTAATTTATTTATATATTGTTCTTCTTTTTTATCTGTTTCAAAAATCATTATTCCGTTCTTCTGCAAGCATTCCTTTTTCCATAATAATTCTTGCACCATCTATGCCAAAATCTGTATTATATGGTGGATCTAAAAAAATTATATCAAATTTACTATTTTCTAATTCTTGTAAACACTTTTTATAATCTTTATTTATGATTTTGACTTTCTCTTCAAAATGTGTCTTTTTCACATTTTGTTTGATTATTTCAGAGTCCTTCCTAGATATATCACAACTAATCGCTTCTTTTGCTCCTCTACTTATACTTTCGATAGCTAAAGCTCCTGAACCTGAAAATAAATCTAAAACTTTTGCATCATATATGTAATTTTGAATTATGCTAAACAAAGCTTCTTTTACTCTATCTAATGTTGGTCTTGTGTCTAAACCTTCTAGAGTTTCAAGTTTTGTCCCTCTTGCTGTTCCACTTATTACTCTCAAAGTTACTCGCCTCTTTACTTCACTTTATATTTTATTAGATTTATGACATAAGTCAATACTATTTACACAATTGTAATAGAAATTTAACATTGTAATAAATTCTTAACAGTTCTGTAATATTATGTATAGTAGAGTTTATTATACACTAATTTCTTTGTTTTGGCAACTATTAGTCTTAATTTTTTTACATAATATTAAAATTATGTTTCACAAATGTAGATTTTGATGTTTACAAATTAATAAAGGTAGTACTTATTGTACTACCTAAAAGTTTTATATACAGAACATATGACTTCCAATTGTTAGTGTTACTTTTCTTGACCATATCCATGAGCTTGTTGCTGTGTTTGGGTTAAAATAATATAAAGCTCCATTTGATGGGTCCCATCCATTTAGTGCATCTTGTGCTGCACTTTTTGCTGTACTGTTTGGAGATAAATTTATTTGCCCATCGCTTACTACATCAAATGCTCCTTTTTGATATATTACTCCTGCTACTGTATTTGGGAACTTAGAACTACTTACTCTATTTAATACAACAGCTGCTACTGCTACTTGTCCTATATATTGTTCCCCTCTTGCTTCTCCATACACAAGTCTACTTAACAAATTAAGGTCTGATGAGTTACTGCTTGTTGATTGTCCCTTATTTCCTCCTGATGATGATATTCCTATTGCAGCTAAAGTTTTCTCTCCTGCAATTCCATCTTGAGTAAGTCCATTTGCTTTTTGAAATTTTTTAACTGCTTGTTGTGTTTTACTTCCATATATACCATCTACTGCTCCATTATAATATCCCCACTCTTTTAATCTTTTTTGTATTTGTTTTACTTCTTCACCTGATGAACCATATCTAGATAGAGTCTCAATTGTCTGGTTTTCTACGTATTGAACGTAACTCATTACTCCTATTAACAATAATAAAATGGAAATAATAATTATTAAGCTTCTTTTCATGTTTACTTTCATCCTCTCTTGTTTATTTTTACATCTATCCATATTATTTCCATTTTTTTATCATCTATTCAATTTTTCTAAAATATTCCTACAATATTTCCATCATTATCTATATCTATGCCTTCTGCTGCTGGAACTTTTGGAAGTCCTGGCATAGTCATTATTTTCCCTGTAATTACTACTATAAATCCTGCTCCTGCTTTTAATATTACTTCCCTTGCATGTATTTTAAATGGCTCTTCACATTGTAAATTCTTTGGGTCATCTGAGAAAGAATACTGTGTTTTTGCAATACATACTGGCAGATTTCCATATCCTAACTTTTTGATTTGATTAATACTTTCCATTGCTTCTTCTGAGAATTCAACGTCTTCTGCTCCATATATCTTTTTTGCAACTTTTCTTATTTTTTCTTCTACTTCTTCATTAAGTTCATATGTATATGTAAAGTTTTCAGGCATTTCACATAGTTTTACTATCTTTTCTGCTAAATCTTTTGCACCTTCTCCACCTTTTGCCCAAGCTTCTACTAAACTCATATTTATTCCATGTTCATTTAGTTTGTTCTGTAGGAATTCTATTTCCTTTTCTGTATCTGTTACAAATTTATTTATTGCAATAATCACATTTAATCCAAACCTATTTTTAATATTATCAATATGTCTTAATAGATTATGCATTCCTTTTTCTAATGCCTCTATATTTTCATCTGATACTTCCTCTTTTAATGCTCCTCCATGATATTTTAATGCTCTTAGTGTTGCAACACAAACTACTGCATCTGGTCTTAAACCTGCTTCTCTACATTTTATATCTAAGAATTTTTCTGCTCCAAGGTCTGCTCCAAATCCTGCTTCTGTTATACAATATTCTCCTAGTTTTAAACCTAGTTTTGTTGCTCTTATACTGTTGCAGCCATGAGCTATATTTGCAAATGGCCCTCCATGAACTATTGCAGGTGTATTTTCTAGTGTTTGTACTAAATTTGGATTTATTGCGTCTTTTAAGAGTACTGTTAAACTTCCTTCTGCTTTTAAGTCTTTTGCTGTTATTGGCTCATCCTTTTCATTATATCCTACAATTATTCTTGCAATTCTTGCCTTTAAGTCCTCAATATCTTTTGACAAGCAAAGTATAGCCATTATCTCTGATGCAACTGTTATATCGAATCCGTCATCTCTTTCCTCCATACCCTTTTCATGAGATAATCCGCATTTTATCATTCTTAATTGTCTATCATTTAAGTCTACGCATCTTTTCCATAGAACTTTTTTAAACCCTAATTCATTACCATGAAATATATGATTATCTATCATAGCCGCAAGTAAATTGTTTGCAGAAGTTATTGCGTGTATATCTCCTGTAAAGTGTAAATTAATATCTTCCATTGGTGCTATTTGTACATATCCACCACCAGTT
>CASTFX010000067.1 GCA_949448405.1 uncultured Clostridia bacterium | reverse complement strand
TACTGTATTTTTTGTACTACCTTCTACTAAAATTCTTAATTTTGTTTCTTCGTCTTGTTTTTCTTCTACTGCATGAAATATAATTACACAATGCTTTCTTAATTCAAAGTAAATTAAATTCATAAACCTTGTAAATTCTCTTGCTACTGCTCCATATCCTTGTATGCTTAATGTTCCATCTTTCTTAGCATTTTTAATGTCGTTTTTTATTACATAGTTTTTCATTAATTCAAGTAGTTTTCCGCCTGTGTCTATAACTATTGTTTCGTACTCTTTTAAATTATCTGGTATTAAGTCTTGTAATAATTCCTCGTATGTTTTAGGTTGTATGTAATCTTTTCTTACACTTGCCATTATTCTGTTTATTCCAAAATCTACATCTATTAGTAATGGCTTTGGTGCTGATAGTCCTAACGTTGTTTTTCCTATTCCGTGGGTAACCTGCTATAAGTACCCTAAATCTATTCTCTGTATTTATCATTTCTGCTGGTTTTTTAATCATTTTTCTTTTCTCCCTTCAACTTCATTATTTTTTCATGCAACTCGTCTGCATATCTATAATCTACTATCCCAGTTATCTTGCATTTTCAACATAAAATATTGTTGTTCTAAATCTTCTAAACTTTCTGACATTTTACTTGTCCCTTTCTTATTGTTCTTGTTATGTACATAAGTTCTATCGCAGTTTTATTTTCTTGTTTTTGTTTGTATTCTTTTCTTATATCTTCTATTAACTTATTTATGAAACTCATCTTCTGTTCCTTTATACTTGATTTTTCTAAAATATTTTGTTATAATATATTTGATTATTTACTAATGGGCTGTTATCTATGCGATAATAGCTCTTTTATTTTGCTTACTTTTTCTTTATCTACTCTATTGCCAAACGTTACATTTTCTACAGCTGTTAATATTGAACGTATTTTTCTATCCTCTTCTAAAACAATTGTATTGTTATGTATGTCTTGTATCCTCAATTCATTTAATTTCTTATTCTTTGTTGTTAACTCTTTTATGTGCCTGTCTTGTCTTACTACTGTAATAACTAATGCAATCATTACTATTATTCCAAGTATTATTACTTCTAACATTTCTTTTCCTCCTTTCTTATTTAATTAATATATAGATAAACATAGCATCGTATATTAATGCTAATAACGTTAATGACATAAATTTTGCTACCATTCTTCTTATTTTGTATTTTCGTTTCATTTGCTTTACCTTCCTTTACTTGTAAATCTATACCAATTAATTCTCTGAACTCTATATGGAATTGTATATGTTTGAACACCTAACTCATCTCTATATTTTTTAAATTGTTCCCTTATGCTATTAGGTGGTATACCTGTTTCCTCTGCCAGTTCTTCTGCTGTTAATAGTTCATATGGACTTTCTCCACTAATTGCAATTGCTATTTCTGTTGTATCTTTAAATGCTTCTATCATACCGTTTTTTGACCATTTCTCTCATAGCTTCTTCCAACCTTATCACTCTCCTTTCTGTTATTTTTTATGAATAAAAAAATACTGTGTCAGTTGTGGTTTTCTGATTTTTTTATATACATATTTAATACTCCTCTTATTTAAGAATTACTAATAAATAGTATTATAAATATCACACATAGCTTTTACATTATTTACAATTATAGTTTCGGGCTCAAGACAATCCCCTCTTTGCCCTACGCTTGTTTCTGTATCTGCGTTTATTCTTTGTAGTCTTTCTAATTCTTTTTTAAGTAATTGTTGTGTTTCTCTTTTTTCTTTTTGGATTTCTGTAAATTCTTCCATAAGTTTCTCCTTTCTTTAGTTTTGTTCTAAAACTTTATTTAGTTTATATCTTGTTTTAAATGAAATTTTTCTTATATCTGTTTTTCCAGACTCTATTGCTCTTAATGTTGGCACAGGTATTTGTGTAATATCTGAAAACTCTTTAATTGTCATTTTGTTTTCCATTCTATATTTTTGAATAGGATTATTTTTATGTTTCATTTTTTTATCTAATACAATAGATGCCTTTTTTAATTTTTCCTCTAATATATTCCAATCCGTTTCTTTCTTTAAATATTTTTTTATTGTTCCTGTTGAAATTTTATATTTTTCTGACAAGGTAGAATAATTGTAATATCCACTTAATACATCTTTTTTTATATCTTGAAGCTTTTCTTTTATATATTCTTGTTTTTCTATTTTTGGTTGTTCTTTTACTTTTATTTGCTCTAAATCTATTACTTTTGGTGGAATTAATTCAAAGTTATGTAATAAAATATGGTGTTCTTTACAAAGTAAGTTTATTTTTAAGTAGTCTTTATAGTTTGGGTGATGTATCTCAGCTCTTTTTCCACATACTTGACACTTCATTTGTAAATCACAATATCTTTCAATATATCTAATTGTTCTATACCTTACTTTATTTTTTTCATTTTTCTTTTGCTTGATTTTACTTTTAGTTTCTTTTTTAAATTCCGTATATTCTTTCAATGTCATATTTAATTTTTTCATCTTGTTATAATGGTATCTTCCTATTTGAGAAATAATATCTCTATCTTCTTTTGGTAACATAGCTCCTCCTATGAATTAAATTCATATTTTCGGGTAAAAAAATATGTATTAATTTTTTCAAACTCTATTTTTAATATAAGACATATGGTCTCTATTTCTGGTTGCTTGAAATAAGAATATCCATTTATTCTTGAATGGAATGTTCCTGTACTCATTGCTATTTCCTCTTTTCTTAATCTTTCAGCAAATTTCTTCTCACTTCCAAACAATTCTCTAATTCTTCCTCTAAGCATAGAATAATCGTATTTATGCATTTATTTTCCTCCTTTCTTTCTATGAATTAAATTCATACATATTTTATATCATATCTCAAAAAATAATGCAATACTTTTTATGAATTTTTTTCATATTTTTTTAATTTTTTTCAAAATAACTTGATTTTATTTCATTTTTTTGGTATTATTATAATTGTAAATATATTGTTTGTTAGGAGAAAATATGGATAGTAGAATTGATACATTTGCTAATAGATTAAATATAGCAATGAAAAAAAACAACATAAATCAGGTTGAATTATCTGAAAAAACAAAAGCATATCCTGAGTTCATATCTCAATCATTAATTAATAAATACTTAAAAGGAAAGGCTTTTGCCAGACAAAATAAGATATATATATTATGTAAGATTTTGAATATAGATGAAGCTTGGCTCATGGGGTTTGATGTGCCGATGGAAAGGATGCCTGATGAATTAAGAGGAACTATCCCATTAGATGAACTATACAAAGACAAAGTACCTTTGCTTGGTGTAGTTAAAGCTGGATATGATTATCTTGCCAACGAGAATATACAAGATTACATTCCTATCTCTTTTAATAAAGAAGACAATAATTATTATGCCTTAAAGATAAAACGGCGACAGCATGGAAACTGTGATGTCTGAGGGTGATATTGTAATTGTACACAAGCAAGATGATTTTGAAAGCGGTAAAATATGCGTAGTTCTTATTAATGGAGATGAGGCAACAGTAAAAAAAGTATATAAATTAGAAGATGGAATAGAACTTGTTTCACTTAACCCCAACTACCCTTCTAGGAAATTTAATGCTAAAGATATAAAAAGTACCCCTATACAAGTTATAGGAATAGTAAAACAATTAATTAAAAATTATTAAGTTATTAATATTATAAAATATAAAAAAGCGAGAAATGTGTTTTCAATTAACCACAACTGACACATTTCTCTATCAACACTATTGAAAGTGTTAAGTTTATTATAATTGATAAACCCTTCATTTTCAATAGTAAATTTAAAATTTATTATAAAAAATGGAGGTTTTTTATGGAAAAAGAAAAAAGAAATCAAAAGACAAAATCTGTTGGAAATGGAGAACGGTTCTCTTTATAAGAGTGAAAAATTAGGTTGTTGGATATTTCAGTATTATGACACAACAGGCAAAAGGCAGACAATGAAGCAAAGGAAAACAGAAACTGCTAAGGAATTTAAAATCAGAGTTACAGAAGTGAAAAATAGCTTGAATAACGGTAGTTATATAGGTAAAAGTGTAGACACCGTCTACTCTATTGCAGAAAATTATATTAAGCAAAAACACTTAGATGGTTTTACTTCTGGGAGAAGTTATAAAAGAGAAACTGAAACCCTTGCACAACTAAAAAAATGTTGTAGTAATTTTTGTGATAATTCTATTCAAAAAGTTACTATTTCTGATATAGAAAAATCAAAAGAAGCTATTCGAGAATATAGTAATAATACAATTTCTAAAATTTGGGCTTTATTAGTTAAAACTTTTAAAATTGCATATTCAAGACGAATAATAATCTATAATTCTATGGAAGATGAAACTTTAACTAAACCTATTTCAAAAATTAAACCTAAAAAAATTGAAGCTTTAACTGTTGAAGAAGAAAAACATTTAGAAAAGCTTCTGCTTTCAAGTAGTCATATATATCACTCTATACTTTTAGTTCAGCTATATACAGGTATGAGAATTGGCGAAGTGCTTGCTCTAAGTAAAGATTGTGTAGATTTTAAAAATAATACTTTAACAGTATATAGAACTGTAACTCGTGATAATAATGACAAAGTAATACTTGGTGAACATACAAAAACTTATAACAAAAAAACTGGTATTGATAAGGGTAAAAGAACTATGCCTCTTTCCCCTAAAGTAAAAAAGTTGCTAGAACCTATACTGAATAATAAATTAACCAATATAAATGATTTGATTTTTTGGGACTACAAAAAGAATACTTTTATAACAGATGGAGAAATAAATTCATACTTAAATAGATTAAATAATAAAGAAAAAATAGCAGATAGATTACATACTCACAAATTAAGACATACATTTATAACTCGCTGTCAAGAAAAAGGACTACCTCTAGTTGTAATTCAAAGTTTAGTAGGTCATGTTGAAGGAAGCGATATAACTAATAATGTTTATACCTCTGTTTCATTAGATTTTATGAAACAAGAACTAGAAAAAATAAATTAAAAAGTCTACTGCATTACTACTGCATTAAAATGAGTAAAAATAAAGCCTAGAACTACTGATAAATCAAAGTTCTAGGTTTTAATAGAATGGTGTCAATGGTGGGACTCGAACCCACATGGTTTCCCGCATCATTTTGAGTGATGTGCGTATACCAATTTCGCCACATTGACATATTTTATATTATTTAGATGATTTTACAATTATGTTAGATATTTGTTAGATGTTGGAACTAATTTCGGCACTAGCTAATATCTAAACATTACTATTTTCAATATATGTAGGATTTACATATTAAAAAATCCATTTAGATTTTGAGTCGTGTGCGTCTGCCAGTTCCGCCATTCGGGCAGTTTCAATATATCACATTTATACGTATACTGCTGTCATAACAAGCAAATATGCTTTAATCTTTTATATGATAACACACTTTACTTGCTTTGTAAAGATTAAAGCATATATTTGTTCATAGCTATATATTAATCTACTTCTACATAATACTTTGTTATAATACCATTCTCATCATATTCTAGGCAATAATAAAACTCTGTAAGGAACTCACTTCCTACAAAATAATAAATGCGATTTTTATGCTCAGATTCTTTTCCAAGTATTCCTATTACTTCTTCTTTATTCATTCCGATAAAATTATATTGTTCTTCTAAGCTGTTTAGCATTAAGTATCTTAAATTAGAATATCCTTTATTATTCCATTTCTCAAAAGTAAATTCACTCATATATCTTGATATTCCAAAACTTGTTGTAAATATTATTACAAAATAAACTGCTACTGAAATAAGACTCAATAATACAGATTTATAGAACTCCTTTTTTAATGCAAATTTCAAAATTATTGGTATAATTAAAACAATAATAGGAAGAACTAAAAAACATATACAAAATAATGCGTCTGAAAAATTACCAATAACTCCGAATAATAAAGCAAATGTGCTTAAATAGAAAAAGCCTACTATACCTACAATATAATAAATTAATCCAAAAATAATACTTAATATTTTTCCTTTTTTCATATATTTCTCCTTATTTACTTCTGTAAGTAAATAGCAGATAATTATTAAATAACTATCTGCTAAATAATGTTACTTTATCTTTTCCACTTATCTAACTTGTAACCCTTTTGTTCTAAACCTGTGCGTAATTCTTCTAAGAAATCTAGGAACTTTTCTCTCTCTTCTGGTTGGTTAATATTTTTAGGTCCATATAAAGTTTTGCGACTTGTATCTCCAATGTCTAATAATTCTCCATAGCTTCCATATCCTTTTTTATATTGTAAACAGGCTTTTGTAATCTTAGGGTCATAAGATACATTAACTACACTTTCCATATCTATATGAAAGGCCTCTGTATGTTCTTTTAATTCATTATCAACTTGAATTAGAACAATGTCACAATCACTTTTACGATATCCTATAATATAATAGTAAAAAGTTGTTGTATTTGTATCAAAAATTAATCCATGTTCAAATTTCAAGTTGTTCATATATGCATATAAGACTTCGTAGCTATCTCCATCTTCTATTACTTCGTTAAATATTTCTCTTATTCTTTTTTTCTTTAATTCACAATCTTATTTATCATAATCTGGTTCCTTTGGTTTCTTAGAAAATAATCCCATTTATTTTTCCTCCTTATATATTTTAATACATTCCTTCCATTCCACCTGCCATAGCATCGTTATGTCCTCCACAGCTACATTTTTCTTCTTTTTTATCTGTTACTATACTTTCTGTTGTAAGTACCATAGAAG
>CASTFX010000066.1 GCA_949448405.1 uncultured Clostridia bacterium | reverse complement strand
TTAGACAAAGAAATAGGATAGTGAGTGCGTTAAGCTTGGGAGTACTAGTAGTAGCAGCAGAATATAGAAGCGGAACAACTATAACAGCAAGATATGCAAAAGAGCAAGGAAAAGATATTTTTTGTATACCAAGTGCTATTACAAATTCTAAAGGAATAGGTACAAATATATTAATAAAAAAAGGTGCTATACTTGTGCAAACTCCAAAAGATATAATTCAAGAATATGGAGTAGATAATTATAAACAAATTACAATAGACGAATTAGAGAAAGAAAATCAAGCTAAACAAATTAGTTTAAACGAAATCCCAGAAGAATATAGAGAAATGTATAAATTATTATATGAGCCATTAAGTGTAGATGAAATAAGTCTAAAGACTAAAATGGATATAACAGAAGTATATTCTATGTTATTTATGATGGAACTTGAAGGACTGATTAAGAAACACGAAAACAAATATAGATATAATTTAGAAGGGAAATAAAAGATGAATGAAAAACAAGTAGAAGGAAAACAAGGAGAAACAGAAGCTAAAACTTATTTGCAACAACATGGATACACAATAATATGTATGAATTTTAGGTGTATACAAGGAGAAATAGATATAGTTGCAAAAGAAAAAGATACGATAATATTTGTTGAAGTAAAAACAAGAACAAGTAAGAGGTATGGAGAAGCCAGGGAAGCAGTAGATAGCAAAAAACAAAAACACATATATGAAGCAGCAAGATATTTCCTATATAAAACTAAAATGGAAGAAGCCTATACAAGAATAGATGTAATAGAAGTATATATGTTAAAGCGTGGAGGAATAAAGATAAATCATATAAAAGAAATAATGTGAATTTAGTAAAATGAATTAGAAGAAGGGAAAAAATTGCAATTTGTAGCAAATTTAGATGAAAAGAAGCTTGGCAAATATAAAGAAGAATTAATAACAAGGGAAGTAATTTTAACAGACGAAAGATTAAATGAACACATACTTATACGTCATAAAAAAGAATATAATGAATTAAAAATATACATAAAGGATATAATTGAAAAACCAGATTATATAATTGAGGACAATAGGCATAAAGAAACATTGATATATTTAAAGCATGTAAAAGATATAGATAAAAATGGTAGAATAGTTGTAAAACTCGCAATTAGAACAGATGAAGAACATTGTAAAAATTCAATAATAACATTAATGCAATTAAATGAAAGAACATTGAAGCAAACTATAACAAATAGAGGGAAAATTATTTGGAAAGCTAGACAAGAATGAATAAAAGGTGTATAATTAAAATATAATAAAGAGAGTTATTTGAAGTGGACAAATGTGCCCTCCACACACCGTAGAGGTCAAAAGAGATGCAGGATTTGGCACACCTGCCAAATAACTAAATAAGTGTCAACATTAGTTGGCACTTATTTTTTGTAAAATATTGACGAAATACAATAAAAGGTGTATTATATATGCATAGAGTAAAAAACAAATAGTCAAGGCTTACTATACGGGAAGTTGATAGTAAGTGAAAAGCTTTTAAAGAGCTTGCTTATCTGTTTTTGCATTCCGCTATGAATAAGAAGAAAATATATTTTTAATCTTCTTTTAGGGAGCTCTTTTGAAGGGAGTTTTTTTTATGCAAAAAATGTCAAAAACAAAGAAAATTATTTTATCAGCATTGTTACTTGCACTTTCAATAGTGTTATCAAGATTTTTATCAATCAACACATCATTTTTATCAATAGGATTTAGTTTCGTACCAGCAATACTTGCAGCGATTTGGCTTGGACCTAAGTATACAGCAATAATATGTGGATTATCAGACTTAATTCGGAGCACTTTTATTTCCATTTGGAACATATTTTGTTGGATTTACAATAAGTGCAGTATTAAGAGGAATTATTTATGGGTTAATATTATACAAAAAAGAAGGCGAATTTACAAATAAAGAATTAATAATTAGATTAGTTCTAGCTTGTATAGTAGTTGCATTTGTAGTAGATGTCTTTATGAATGCACTTTGGCTTATGATAATGTACGATAAAGCATTTTTAGCAGTACTATCAGTAAGAATTGTTCCACAACTAATAATGATACCAATAAAAATAATCACAATATTCACTTTAGTAAATGTATTAAGACCAGTTACAAAGAAATACTTATTAGAGGAGTAAATCATGAATATAGAAGAATACCTTAAAAGATTTGATTCAGTCACAAAAGACCCAACACTAGATGCAATGGAATTTTTTATGAAGGAATTTGGTAATCCTCATAAAAAAACAAAATTTATACATGTTGCAGGAACGAATGGAAAAGGTAGCGTATGTGAGATGATTAATAATATACTTGTAAATGCAGGATATAGGGTCGGAAAATATATTTCTCCGCATTTAATCAAATACAATGAAAGAATAACTGTAAACAATGTAGAAATAACAGATAAAGAAATGAGCGATATCTTAGAGCAAATAGCAGAGAAAGTTGATATATATAACCAGAAACACAAAACACCTGTTAAGGAATTTGAAGTAGTGACAACACTTGCATTAATCTATTTTGCTAAGAAGGATTGTGACTTTGTTGTTTTAGAAACTGGAATGGGTGGCACATATGATTGTACTAATATAGTAGATAGTATGATTTCAATAATAACAGAAATCGGACTAGACCATATGAGTATATTAGGGAACACAATAGAAGAAATAGCAGAAAATAAGGCAGGAATAATAAAACAAAATAGCGATACAGTGATATGTTATCAAGAGAAAGTAATGGAGATAATCAGAAGTACTTGTAAAGAAAAAAATAGCACATTACATATCATAAACGAAGAAGATATAAGAAACTATTCTTTTAATGAAGACTATCAGCAAATAGACTACAAAAATCATAAAAATATAAATATAAACTTAAAAGGAAAATGTCAAATATACAATGCAGCAATAGCAATGCAGACTATGGATATATTAAATGAAAAAGGATATGATATAAAAAAAGAGGATATAGAAAAAGGACTAAGTACAGTAATACACAAAGCTAGATTTGAAACTCTAAGCAATAACCCAAAGATAATATTTGATGGCGGACACAATGAGGACGCCATAAACAATTTAATGAATACAATAAATATGTACTATCCAGACAAACAAAAAGTATATATTTTATCATCATTAACAACAAAAGATTACAAAACAGTTGTAAAAATATTAACTAAAGATAGTAAACGGTGTGTTTTTCTTTACAACAGGTAACGATAAAGATAAATATGTAAATAAAGAAGATTTATATAAAGAAGCAAAAAAATACTTATCAGATAACATATATAAAGAAGAACTAGAAAATGCAATAAAAATTGCCAAAAAAGAATATAGTAACAGTGTTATTATGATAATTCGGAAGCTTTTATGTATATAAAGATGTCGTAGAAAAGTTTTTGAAATAGTTTAAGAAGGTATAGAAATGATTGAAATACAAGAAGTTAGTTACAAATATAAAAATGGAACTGAAGGATTAGAAAATATAAACTTAAAAATTGAAGAAGGACAAGTTATAAGCATAATAGGAAAAAATGGTTCAGGAAAATCGACACTTTCAAGAATTATCGCAGGCATAACTAAACCTAGTAGTCGGTAAAGTTTTAATAGACGGAATAGATACACAAGACAAAAATAGATTTATAGAACTTAGAAAATTATGTGGAATAATTTTCCAAAATCCAGAAAACCAAATAATATTTAATAATGTACACGATGATATATTATTTGCACTAAATAACTTAGAATTAGACAATAAAGAAGAAAGAATAAAAAATGCATTAAAACAAGTTCGGAATGGAAGAATTTATACAAAAAGAAGCTTATGAACTTTCACTTGGACAAAAACAAAGAGTAACTATTGCAGGAATTCTTAGTATAAAACCTAAATACATAATAATGGACGAACCAACTGCGATGCTAGACCCTGAAGGTAAAGAAGATATAAAAAAAATAGTAAAAAAGCTAAAAGAAGAAGGATACACAATAATCTATATAACAAATGTAATAGATGAAATATTTTTATCAGATAAGGTAATAGTATTAGAAAAAGGTAAGAGTGTAAAAGAATTTAAAATTCAAGAGATATTAGAAAACATAGAGTTTTTAAAAGAGAAAGGTATAAAAATTCCAAAGGCAATAGAAATGATGCAAAAATTAAAAGACAAAGGAATAGAAATTAATTTTGAGGATTTAATATAGAGAGGATTAAAATGTTATATATAATTCAATTTATACTATTCATAGCATACACTATTTTAGTTTTTTTCATAAAAAGTTATAGCTTACTTGGAATAGTTTGTGCAATAAATATTATAATGATGCTTCTTTTAAGAGAAAATTTTAAAAGAGCAATTTTTGCAATACTTAAACTAATGCCGTTTATTGCATTTACAGCAGGAATAAATATGATTATAAGTGGAATAAATTTTGGTGCTTTAATAGGAATAAGACTAATCCTTGTATGTAATATGACATACATTTTTGCAAAAAAAATGACACCACATAAATTACAATATGTAATAGAGACTCTTTTAAAACCACTAAAAATTTTCAAAATAGATTCTAGAGAAATAGGAATAATACTATGTATAGGAACTACATTCATACCAATAATTCAAAGAGAAATACAAGAAATAAAGTATGCTTTAAAAGCAAAAGGATACGAGATTAATTTTAGAAATGTAATAAGAAAACCAAATTATATATTAGTTCCACTTATCACGATGGTTATAAAAAAGATAAACGATATTGAAGCAAGTTTATTATCAAAAGGATATGTTAGTTAAAAATATATTAAAAATTAAGAAAAAAATCGTTTAAAAAACTTGAATAAAATTGATATATAGGATATAATATTAAAGACCTATAAAAAATTGGAGGAAACATATGATAAATTTAAAGTCTGAGAAAGGTTCAATAACTGTATTTGTAATAGTTGCATTTATTTTTTGTATGACTATGCTTATAAATATATATTGGACAAGCACAAATTATCAAGTTACAGTTTTACAGGCAGAACAAAGAATAAAAGAAGTATATGGTGAAGATGTAAATAGACTACAAGAAATATATCAGAGTGTTGGAAATTCAAGTATAGTAATATAAAACAAAAGTAAAATATATTAAAAAACGGAAAACTAAAGAATGAAAATAAAAATACAAAATAAGATATTTTTTAATATATCTTACTTTATTTTTTAATTATAATAAATATTAATCATGGAATGGCAAATAATTAGCCAGGATGGAGGAAAAAATGGGAGAAGTTATCGTAATAACATCAGGAAAAGGAGGAGTTGGAAAAACAACTACAACAGCCAATTTAGGTGCAGCTTTAGCTTTAGAAGGAAAAAGAGTTGCATTAGTTGATACAGACATTGGATTAAGAAACCTTGATGTTGTAATGGGACTAGAAAACAGAATAGTATATGATATAGTTGATGTCGTAGAAGGAAGATGTAAGTTAAGACAAGCCTTAATAAAAGATAAAAGATATGAAGAATTATTTTTATTACCAGCAGCTCAAACAAGAGATAAGAGCGCAGTTAATGAAGCCCAAATGGTTGAACTTACAAATAGTTTAAAAGAATTATTTGATTACATATTAATTGACTGTCCAGCTGGAATTGAACAAGGATTTAAAAATGCTATTGTTGGAGCAGACAGAGCAATAGTAGTCACAACAGCAGAAATATCAGCTATAAGAGATGCAGATAGAATTATAGGATTACTTGAAGCATCAGAAATTAAAAATTCAGAATTAGTTATAAATAGACTTAGAACAAACATGGTAAAAAAAGGTGAAATGATGGATGTAGATGACATAGTTGATCTACTTTCAATAGACTTAACTGGAGTTGTACCAGATGATGAATATATCATAACACAAACAAATAAAGGAGAACCAGTAATATCAAACAAAAAAGCACCTTCTGGAAAAGCCTATAAAGAAATAGCAAAAAGAATACTAGGAGAAAATGTTGAAGTAACAATTCCTGGAAAAGACAAAGGGCTATTTGCAAAGATAAAAGAAATGTTTACTAAGAAATAGATAATATAAACGAAGGTGGAATAAATATGTTTGAAAGCATTATAAATTTTTTTAAGAATATACGGAAAATCAGATAAAACAAATGGAAATTCAAAAGATACAGCTAAAGAGAGATTACATTTAGTATTAATGCAAGATAGAGCAAACGTTTCAGCAGATTTCTTAGAACTTATGAAACAAGAAATTATAGAAGTAATTAAAAAGTATATAGATGTAGACGAATCATCAATGGATGTAAGAATGACCAATAAACAAAATGATGATGGAACCAATGGAGCTCCAGCATTATATGCTAATATTCCAATTTTAAGCATAAAAGACGATATAATAAGAGACAAGAGTAAAGAACAAGAAGCTGAACAAAAACAAGAAAATAAAGTAGAATTTCAAAGAAATGAAGTAGAAGAAAATACACAAGAAACAGAAGAAAAAAACGAACCTCAAGAAGATGTTAGTGCCGAAACAGTAAATGATTAATAAATTTCTCTTAGAGCAAAGGCTTTCCATATGGGGGTTTTTATAAATGAATAAAAAAATGTTAAAAAACATAGAATGGGGAATACTTATTTGTTGCTTAGTTTTACTATGCATAGGAATTGTTGCTCTGTTTTCTGCAACTCAGGATGACAATTATGAAGAGTTTCAAAAGCAAATCTTATGGGCACTTATAAGTATTCCTATTATGATAATTGTCATATTTGTAGATTATAATTTAATAGCAAAAATATCACCAGTTCTGTATGGGCTGGCAATTATAGCGCTCATAGCAGTATTATTTACTGAACCTATAAGTGGAGCGAGAAGTTGGTTTAAGATAACAGAAGG
>CASTFX010000065.1 GCA_949448405.1 uncultured Clostridia bacterium | reverse complement strand
ATTTATACTATTATATTATACCATAGTTTTCTTATTGTGTAAATATTTTTATAAAGTGTAGTAACAAAATGAACCACGCACCTCCTTGGTGTCCCCCCTCTCCAGTTGGATTATATAAAACTACAAGAATTACTATTTCTGGATTTTCTGTAGGAGAAATTCCCATAAATGATGTTACATACTTATTAGTCTTTACTCCATCCTCAGATGTTCCTGTTTTTCCTCCTATTGAATATCCTTCTACTTTTGCATTTTTTCCTGTTCCTTCAGATACTACTGATTCCATCATATTCCTAACTTTACTAGCAGTTTCCTCAGATATTACATCATTTTTAATAACTGGTGCTATTTCTGTTTTTTCTCCTGTTTCAGAATCTATTATAGCAGTAACAAACCTTGGTGTAATTAGCTTTCCTCCATTTGCAATTGAAGATATTGCTGTAACTAATTGTATAGGTGTTACCTCAAATCTTTGACCAAATGATAATGTTGCAAGTTCTACTGGACCTACTTTTTCTTCTGCTAAAAATATACTTCCAGCTTCTCCTGGTAAATCTATTCCAGTTTTATATAGAAGTCCAAATTTTCTTAAATATTCATAATATTTTTTTACCCCTACCTTTTGACCAAGCCCTATAAAAACTGGATTACATGAATTCATTAGTCCCTCTCTTAATGATTCAGCTCCATGCGGTCTATAATATCTCCAACATTTTATATATGTCCCTACAATGTCTATTCCTCCTGTACAACAAAATTCTCCTGCTTTATCTGTTTCTGTTACTATTTTTTCTTGCATTGCTATTGAGGTTGTAATAAGCTTAAATGTAGATCCCGGCTCATATGTATCTGTTATTGCTTTATTTCTCCACATTTGCTGCAACATAACATTCTTCTCTTCCTGCTTTAAAGTATCCCAACTGGCTTTTAATTCTTCTGAATTTATAGTAAATGGAGTATTTAAATCATATTCTGGACATGTAACCATAGATAAAACATCTCCTGTATCTGGTTTCATTATGATAACTACTCCACCATCTGTACACTCATTATCTATGCAAGCCTCTTCTAAATGCTTAGTTACAATAGACTGTATATTTGAATCTATACTTAAAACAATGCTATCTCCATCTATTGCTGCGATATATTCTTCTTCTCCTGTTCCTATTACACTTCCTGAAGCGTCTGAGGTACGTACAATTTTACCTTGTGTTCCACTTAAAATATCATTGTATTTAGCTTCTATTCCTCCTAGCCCTTGATTATCACTTCCTGTAAATCCAATTATATGTGACGCTAATTTTCCATAAGGATAATATCTTTTTGTATCCTCATCTATGTTTATTCCAGAATCTATTTTTGTATCTCTCATCCACCTTCTAAGTTCATCTGTCTTTTCTTTTTCTACTTTTTTAACAATAGTTTCTATAGAAGTTTTTTTACTTACCTTTTTTAAAACTTTTTCATAATCTAATTCAAATATTCTTGACAACGCTTCTGCGACTTTTTCCTTATTTTCCTTTGCAATATTAGTTGGATTTACTGTTACTGTTTCTACACTAGCACTACTTGCAAGTACTACTCCATTTCTATCATATATAGTACCACGATTTGGATTTATCATTCTATCTAAGGTTTGCTGAACATACGCACGTGTCATAAGTTCCTCTCCTTGAATAAATTGTATATATCCTATTCTTACACCAAGCAAAGAAAATAGCACTACACATACAAGCAGTGCGTTTCTTATCCTTTTTTTACCACTAATATTTGCCAATTTTCCCACCAAGCCTTTCCTATATTTTTATTAATTATATTAATTTATAGGAAAAATTATGAGGCATTAACTGTTTCTTAATATTTTAAAACAGATAGTAAAATTAAATATTTTACTATCTGTTTTTATATTTTAATCTTTTTACATTTGCGTAAATAAGTAATTTATTCCGCCATTTGCTATCGCTGTTAGAACAAGTATAATTACTCCTGCAGTAAATACTCCTGCTACTATTGGAGGAATAGCTTTTTTAGGTGGTAGATCTAGAAAATTAGCGATTAACGACCCTGTCCATGCTCCTGTTCCTGGAAGAGGTATTGCAACAAACAAATAAAGTCCTAATATTGTTGCTGTCTGAAGTTTCTTGCTTTCTGCTATTTTCTTTGTTGCTTTTTCACTTATCCAATCTATTATAACTCTGAAAATTTTTATCTTTCCTAATAAATCAAATATTGGTCTTATAAATTTTACTATAAAATATACTGGAAGTATATTTCCTATAAAACTTATTATAAAAGCCTCCACATATGTTAAATGGAAGGTAAATACCGCAACTGGTATTGCTCCTCTTAATTCTATAATTGGTATCATACTTATTATAAATGTTCCTAAATATCCTATTAAATTCATCTTTTATATCCTTTCCTCTATTAAAATTTTATAGGTCCTTTTCGTAAAATTTTAATTTCATCATTTTCTACTTTTATTATGGTAGATGCAGTCTTATGCTTTGTTTCTCCTGCATCTATTATTAAATCTACATTATCTTTAAATTCTTTAGATAAATCTTTAAGGCTAGTCAAACTTTCTTCACCTGCTAAATTTAAACTTGTTGCAACAATTGGCTTTCCTAAATTCTCTATCATATCTAATAAGAATTTATTATCAGGCATTCTTATTCCTATAGTATCTTTATTTGCTGTTACTATCCCTGGTATCTTACTATTTTTATTAAATATTATTGTTAATGCTCCGAGGGAAATGCTTACTTACTATCTCTTCTTCTTTTTTTGATATCTGAGATGTAACATTTCTTATCATGTCTATGTTCGATACTAATATATTACATGGGTTAGAAAATTCTCTATTTTTTAGTTCATAAATTTTTCTAACTGCTTTTTCATTTTGTGCATCTGCTGCTATTCCATATACTGTATCTGTTGGAATAATTATAACTCCACCAGATTTAATGACCTCTATTGTTTTTCTAATTGTACTTTGTTCATTTTCTTTATTTAAATATATATATTCCATGAATTGCCTCTCTATTCAAGTTTTAGAGTAATTATCATTCCTTGCTCTATTGAAGTACCTTCTGGTATATCTTGGCTTACTACTTTACCGCTTCCCGAATAATTAATATTCAAGTTTCTTCCAGCTAGTTCTGACTTTGCTTCTGATAAAGGTTTTCCAATAAGATTTGGAACTGTTACAGATGTTCTTACTGAATTTTCCTCTGTGTATAATATAATAGTTGAACCATCTATTACACTTGTTCCACTTGCTGGTACTTGTTCTGTTACAAGAATTGAATTTGCTTTTGTACTTTCAGCATTAACTACTTTGAATCCTAGATTTTCTAAGCTCTTTTTTGCTTCCGTTAAAGTTTTATTTCTCATATCTGGTACTTTTGTAGTTTTTGCAATTGTAGTTACTGCTCCTTTAGTATCAGAGTTCTCAGATGCAATGCCCATATATGGTAATATCTCTGATAACATATTTGCAACTATTGGTGCTGCAATCTTACTACCATAAGGGTTTTCTGTTGATGGATTATATATAACTACTAGTATTACTATTTCTGGATCCTCAACTGGTACAAGTGATATGAATGATACTGCATATCCATCTTCTGGATGGCTTGGAGATGGCTCAGAAGTTCCTGTCTTTCCTCCTATTGAATATCCTTCTACTTTTCCGTATCTTCCTCCTCCATCTGTTACAACATATTTCATTATATTTCTTACTTGTTTTGCTGTATCTTCAGAAATTACTTTTCTTACTTCTGTTGTTTCTATTTCTGTTATTGTTTTTGTGTCTGTATTTATATATTGTTTTACTATTCTAGGTTTCATAAGTTTTCCATCATTTGCTATTGCTGATACTGCTGTTATTAGTTGAAGTGGAGTTATTTCAAATCTCTGTCCAAAAGATGTTGTCGCAAGCTCTACTGGGCCTACTTTGCTAAGGTCGTGGAAATTACTTCTACTTTCTCCAACTATTCCAACACCTGTTCTTTCAAAAAATCCAAATGCTCTTAGATATTTATACAGAGTTGTTGCACCTATTCTTTGTCCTAATTGTATCATTGCACTATTGCATGAATTACCAAGTGCTTGTCTTAACGTTTGTCTACCATGCACAGCTGAATTTGCACACTTTATCTGTCTATCTTCTACTTCTGCATATCCATTACAATTAAAATCATTTGCAATGTCCACTCCTGTGATACTTTCTTCTAAAGCTGTTGCAGCTACAATTAATTTAAAAGTAGAACCTGGTTCATATGTACTTGAAAAATTTCTATCAGACCACATTTCTTGTCTTTTAGTTTCTCTTTGTTCTTTAGTTAATGCTTCTACTTCCTCTTCTGTCATTGTAGTTATTGTACTAGGTGAATTCAAATTATAGCTTGGGTACGTTGCCATAGCTAATATATCTCCTGTATCTGGATTCATTGCTATTGCACTTCCTGCTCTTGCTCCATTATCGGTTACACCTTGCTCTAAATATTTTTCAACTATCATTTGTATATTTACATCTATTGTAAGATAAATATCGCTTCCATTTTCAACTTCTACATATTGGTCTGCATTACCAGAAATCTCACTTTCATTAACATCTTTAGTTGTTACTATCTTCCCTGATGTACCTTGAAGTATTGAATTCCACTCATATTCAACTCCATATAAGCCTGTATTTTCTGCTCCTGTAAATCCTATTACATGTGCTGCTAAATTATCATATGGATAGTATCTTTTATTATCTTCGTCAATATTTATTCCAGAGGTTACTTTATTATCTTTCATCCAAGTTACTAATTTATCTGCATATTCTGTTTCAACTTTTTTTATTATTGTTTCAATACTCTTTGTACTTTTTACTTGTGCATATACTGTTTCATAATCAAGATTAAATATTTCTGATAATCCTTTTGCAACCTTTTCTTGAAGCGCTGCTGTTTCCTCTGGTTTATTTTTAATAATAAATTTTGAAGGATTTATTGTTATTGTATCAACTGGCGCACTTACTGCTAATGGTTTTCCACTTGCATCATAAATTCTTCCTCTTTTTGGACTAATTATTTTATTTAAAGTCTGCTGTCTTGAGGCAAGCTCCTTTAAGTTTGAACCGCTAACAAATTGTATCCAGGCAATTCTTCCTATCAGACATACAAAAAGCAATATAATAAAAACTGTACCAATAATTATCCTATTTGCTGGAACAGCTTTATCTTCCATTCTTTTCTTTTTATAATTCTTTCGTTTAATTTTTCCCAATGTTTTCACCAAAAACATTTTATATTAAATCACAATAAAAATCAAGATTTCTAATTAAAAAGTTACGTTTTGGACAAAAAGAAACTACACTTAAAACACGCAATATTATATTATTAATTATTTTTCTTGCGCCCCCACTTAGGCGTCTATCGAAAGATTATTAATAATATAATATTGCGTGAGATAAATTAATTTTTATTTATTTTACAAACAATAACTGTCATATCATCTTTTGCTTTTCCGAAATTATTATCTCTTGCCTCTTCTAAAATTATATTTGCTATTTTTTGAACATTATCTGTCTCAATTTCTTCAAGTAAATTCTTTACCCAAATTTCCTTATTTTCATACTCGGCATTTGACTCTAATATTCCATCTGTACACATTATAATAATGTCTCCATCACTTAAATCTTTATCATATACTACTAAGTCTATTTTATCTAATATTCCTGCTGGAAGTGATATTGACTTTACAACATGTACATCCTTTTTATTTTTTATAAATGTTGGACAAGCTCCGATTTTTCATAAATTCCATATTTCCAGAATATAAATCAAGTATTGCTACGTCTAGTGTTGCGTATGTATCTTCTTTCGAATTTATATACATACTGCTATTTATTAAGTCCATTGATGTATCTCTATCAAATCCACTTGAAAGCATCCTTGTTAACATTTTAACTGCTACTTGACTTGACTTTCTGGCCTCTGGACCGCTTCCCATTCCATCACTTAGTGTTATTAAATATTTTCCATCATCTAATCTTGTTTGATTACTATAATCTCCTGAAATTATTGAATCAAATTTCTTATCATGTGCAATACCTATTTGCATTCTAAACTTATCTTTTGTCATATATATCTGTTTACATAGGTTTTGATTATTTTCTCTTCCACATACTTCTCTTTGAAGTACTATATCTGTTTTTAGAACTTTTGAAATAATCTTTTCAATCTCTTCTATCTTGCACTTTTCATTTTCTTTACATGATAGCTTGTACAAATTCACTATATATCTTCCACTTGGTTGCTTCTTTATATTTATGTCTAATACTTGTATCTCTTTTTGACCACATAAAAGCATAATTTCCTGTTTTTTCTCTTCGAAATTAGTATCTTCCTTTTTTATTGAATCTGCAACATATGATATAGCTCTTGATACTCCATTTAATTGATTTGATATCACTTTTTTATTTTCTTTCATTCTTTGTTTCCAAAGTTTGTTTACTTTTCCTATCTTGTATACATCATTTACAACTTTTGCTACAAATTTGATATCTTCTTCAATCTTCATATTTGTATCAAAATCTTCAAACCCTAAGATATATTCATTTTTATCTTCTAATAGTTTTATTATATCATCTTTTGTTAAATTTTCTTTTTCTGATAACATATCAAAAATTTCTGATGTTAATTCTTCATCCATTAATTCATCATAAAGTACGTTTTCCTTTTTATCCTCTATCTTAGCTTGTACTTCTTTTATAAAAGATTCTTTAGTATCGTCTATCTCATCCTCTTTTTTACCTAAAATTTCTTCTTTATATGTTCTTGACATTTCGTCTATTGTCTCGGATACAGTATTTAATTTGTATATGGTATCTGTATTATTTTCTAAATTATATCCAGGTGTTACTG
>CASTFX010000064.1 GCA_949448405.1 uncultured Clostridia bacterium | reverse complement strand
CACAAAATGGGAGATAAGGGAAGAAGAATACAGCAAAACGATATTGACAAATATATTTGAGTTACATATAATAGAGATACCAAAGTTAATAAATCAGTTAAATAAGGGACTAATAAGTAAAGAAGACGAACTAAGTGTATGGATAAGATTTATTAATAATCCTGAAAAAGTGGGAGAAGGAGATATGGATAATAATAAAGAATTAAAGAAGGCAAAAGAAGAATTAGATAAGATGAAACAAGATGAAAGGGAGAGGTATTTAGCATATTTAAGAGAAAAGCATATAAGAGATACAAAAGCAATAAGAGAGTTTGGATATAATGAAGGAAAAGAGAAAGGCTTAGCAGAAGGCAGAGAAGAAGGTAGAGTAAAACAAAAAGAAATAATAATGAACTTATATAAAATGCATATGAAAATAGAAGATATATCTAAGGCAGTAGATTTAAATAAAGAAGAAGTAGAAAAAATTATACAAGAAGAAAGTGATTAAGAATATAATAATACGTAGGGGAGAGTATTAGTCATCCATACGTATTTTACAGATAAACATGTTTTGGTTTACATATTATTAAATCTATGCTATAATAATTATATAGTTACATATGGAGGAAAATTATGGATAGATTAAAAGAATTAGGAACATGGGTAGTATTAGTTATAGCATTTGCTATTTTTAGTAATTTAATAATGTATCTATTTTTAGATGGTAAAGAAGCCGGCATGAAAATATATAATATGACACATAAAGACGAAATTGTAAATCAAACAAAATAAAATCTTAAACTTATATAAAATCTATTGAAAAAATAATATAAATGTAATATAATTGTAATGAATTTGTAACAATACAATATAAATTCATTACAATTTTTTATTGAATAGGAGTTTTATCTATGTTTTCTTTTGGACAGGATATAGGAATAGATTTAGGAACTGCAACAGTTCTAGCATTTGTAAAGGGCAAAGGGATAGTTTTAAGAGAACCATCAGTAGTTGCAGTAGACAATTTGAATGGAGAAGTACTTGCAGTAGGTCAAGAGGCTAGGAGAATGCTAGGGAGAACACCTGGAAATATTGTAGCAACAAGGCCATTAAAAGATGGTGTAATATCAGATTATACAGTAACAGAAAAAATGCTTAAGTACTTTATAAACAAAATATGTGGAAGAACAATTTTTTCTCCAAGAATAATGATATGTATACCATCACAAGTAACAGAAGTAGAGAAAAAAGCTGTAATAGATGCGGCAGGTCAAGCAGGCGCAAGAAAAGTATATTTGATAGAAGAACCAATAGCAGCAGCAATTGGAGCTGGAATTGATATATCAAAAGCACATGGAAATATGATAGTAGACATAGGAGGAGGAACAACAGATGTAGCAGTAATAGCACTTGGAGGATCTGTTGTAAATACATCTTTAAAAGTTGCAGGAGATAAGTTTGACGAAGCAGTAGTAAAATATATAAAGAAAAGACATAATGTGATAATAGGAGAGAGAACAGCAGAAGACTTGAAAATTAATATAGGTTGTGTATATCCAAAAATACAAGATGTTGAGATGGATATACGTGGAAGAGATTTAACATCAGGACTTCCAAAAACAGTGACTATCCGTTCTAGTGAAATGCTAGAAGCTTTGATAGAACCAGCAATGCAAGTGGTAGATGCAGTACATTCAGTGCTTGAAAGAACACCACCAGAACTTGTGGCTGATATTAGTGATAGGGGCATATATATGACAGGAGGAGGATGCTTAGTAGACGGTTTAGATAAACTTTTGCAAGAGAAAACCGGAATAAATGTAATGATAGCAAACGACACTGTATCATGTGTAGCCCTTGGAACTGGTAAAGCATTAGAAAATTTAGATTTACTTGATAATAGTAGAAGTAGATAAAAAGAGAAAAAGGGACGGTTCTCTTTTCCCCAATTTGTATAAAGGGAATAGAAATCGTACCTTTTTTAGATTTTAGGAGGAAGAAGTTTGGAAAGAACAGTAGCAATATACACTCTTCGGTTGCAAAACTAATCAGTATGAATCAAATGCAATAATACAAAGATTTTTAGAAAATGGATATAAACTAGTAGAATTTGAAGAAAAAGCTGATGTGTATATAGTAAATACTTGTACAGTAACTAATATATCAGACAGAAAATCAAGGCAAATATTAAGAAGAGCAAAGCAAAGAAATAGAGATAGTGTATTAATAGTTATACGGTTGCTATGTACAAGTTGCAAAAGAAAAGTTAGAAGAAATAGAAGAGATAGATATACTTTTGGGAAACAATGAAAAAAAGGATATATTAAAATATTTAGAAAACTATAAAAAAGAAAGACAAGAAGAAATAACAGATGTAATGCAAAGTAAAGAATATAGTGAGTTTGGAAGCACTATTTTTACAGAAAAGACAAGAGCAGTTATAAAGATACAAGACGGTTGTGATAGATTTTGTACATACTGTATTATTCCATATGCAAGAGGAAGAGTAAGAAGCAGAAAGTTAGAGGAGATAATTAAAGAAATAACTGACATAGCCAAGAGAGGTATTAAAGAAGTAGTGCTTACAGGGATACATATTGCATCTTATGGAAAAGATTTTAAAGAGGACATAGGTTTAATTGATTTATTAGAAGAAATAAATAAAATAGAGAGAATACAAAGAGTGAGACTAGGATCTCTTGAGCCAAAGCTAATTACTAAAGAATTTGTAAATAGGTTAAAAAAATTAGAAAAGATATGCCATCATTTTCATTTATCACTTCAAAGTGGTTCAAGTAATACTTTAAAGAGAATGAATAGAAGGTATACAGCAGAAGAATTTAAAGAAGCAGTAGAAATTTTAAGAGATAATTTTGACGAAGTAATGCTGACAGCAGATGTAATAGTTGGTTTTCCAGGAGAAACAGAGGAAGAATTTGAAGAGACATATAGGTTTTTAAATAAGATTAGATTTTATAAAATACATGTGTTTAAGTACTCTATAAGGGAAAATACAAAAGCAGCTACTTTCCCAAATCAAGTGTTGCCAGAAATAAAAGAGGAAAGAAGTAAAAAAGTTATAGAGCTTTCAGAAAAGATACAAAGAGAGCATAACAAAGAGTATATAAATAAAGAAATAGAAGTTTTATTCGAAGAAAAAGTTAAAGAAAATTTTAGAGGACATACAGATAATTATATTTGTGTAGAAGTAAAAGCAAATTCTAAGGACATTGAGAATGAGATTTTAAGAGTAAGAATAAAAGACATTGACAATGAGGTTTTGCTACGGAGAATTAGAATAAAGGAAAAACGTAACAAAAATGTAATAAAAATGCAACAAAAACTTAACAAAAGAAATTGCAAAATAACTTGCAAAACAGTAAAAAATATAGTATAAATAAATAGAAAAACGTAATAACTCACAAAGGAGGAATCGATTTATGGAAGAAAATCAAACAGGATTACCAACAAAAGTAGGGTTTTGGAGTAAATTTAAAAATCTTTTATTCCAAGATATAACAGTAGAACTAACACCATATCAACAAAAAGTTGAAGATGAAATCAATGATTTCTTACACCAAGAAGTAACTTGGCAAGGATTTAAAGGTTTCTTATTTCAAGAAATCAAATTTTAATTTTATCAGTATAAATTATGGAAAAATAGATTAAAAAGTAGAGCATACTAAAACACGATACCATGTTTTAGTATGCTCTATTAATATTAATAATTAAAAATAAAAAATGCTTGCAAACTAAATTAGTTTGATATAAAATAATAACGAATTAAATATAAAGTTGCGGATACAATAAATTAGACGCAAATTTAGAGGAGGTTTTTTTATGTCAGTAAAAATTGGTATTAATGGGTTTGGAAGAATAGGAAAATTAACTTTTCAAGCAGCCCTAGGAAAAAATGAAGTAGAAGTGGTATCTATAAATGATCCATTTGTTACAGCAGATTATATGGCTTATATGTTAAAATATGATACAATACATGGAAGATTTGAAGGAGAAGTAAGAGGAGAAGAAGGAAAATTAATTATAAATGGAAAAGAGATAAAAGTATATAATGAAATGGATCCTAAAAATATTCCTTGGGGAAAAGATGGAGTAGATTATGTATTAGAATGTTCAGGAGTATTTACAACACTTGAAAAAGCAAATGCTCATATAGAAGCAGGAGCTAAAAAAGTAATAATAAGTGCACCATCAAAAGATGCTCCAATGTTCGTAATGGGTGTAAATAATGAAGAATATGATCCATCAATGAATATTATATCTAATGCATCTTGTACAACAAACTGTTTAGCTCCACTTGCAAAAGTAATAAATGATAACTTTGGAATAAAAGATGGATTAATGACAACAGTACATTCAATAACAGCAACACAAAAAACAGTTGATGGTTCTTCAAAGAAGGACTGGAGAGGTGGAAGAGCTGCTTCATATAATATTATCCCATCTTCAACAGGAGCTGCAAAGGCAGTTGGAAAAGTTATACCAGCATTAGATGGAAAATTAACAGGAATGGCATTTAGAGTTCCAACAACAGATGTATCAGTAGTTGATTTAACATGTAACTTAGAGAAACCAGCAACATATGAAGAGATATGCGCTGTAGTTAAAAAAGCAACAGAAAATGAAATGAAAGGTATAATGGAATATGTAGATGAACCATTAGTATCTTCTGATTTTATACATGATGAGCATACATCAATATTTGATGCAAAAGCAGGAATAGCTTTAACAGACACATTTGTAAAATTAGTTGCTTGGTATGATAATGAATGGGGATATTCTAATAAATTAGTAGATTTAGCTGTATATGTATCTAAGAGATAATTTTTATTAACCCAGCAAATAATTAAATTTAGATTATTTGCTGGGTTATAATTTAAAAATAGATTAATTAAAATTCTTTCAAAAAGTTCGAGTCGAACTAATCTGTATATAAATTCTAAAATAATTTTTGGGCACCCTTCCACAGCAAGCGTGAACTCTTTCCAAAAAATTATTAAGAATTTCTAATTTGATTATTATTAATTCACTTTTTTTAGAATGATAATTAATTTATTTTAAAAATATAATCAATGGAGGAAATTTATGAAAAAGACTATAAGAGACATAGATGTTTCAGGAAAAAAAGTGCTTGTGAGATGTGATTTTAATGTACCACAAGATGAAAATGGAAACATAACAGATATAAGAAGAATACAAGGTGCACTTCCAACAATAAGATATTTAATAGATAATAATGCAAAGGTAATACTTTGCTCACATCTTGGAAGGCCAAAGGGAGAGGTTAAAAAAGAATTTTCTTTACTACCAGTTCAAAAAGAATTATCAAAAGAACTTGGAATAGAAGTAAAACTTGCAGATGATATAGTAGGAAAGAGTGCTAAAGAGCTTACTAAAAACATGAAAGAAAGAGAAGTAGTTTTACTTGAAAATGTAAGATTTGATAAAAGAGAAGAAGCAAATGATAAAGAATTATCAAAAGAACTTGCTTCACTTGCTGATATATATGTAAATGATGCATTTGGAACAGCTCATAGAGCACACAGTTCAACAGCAGGAGTTTCTGAATTTTTACCATCAGTATCAGGATTTTTAATAGAAAAAGAAATAAAATTTTTAGGAGAAGCATTAAACAATCCAGAAAGACCATTTGTCTCAATTATTGGTGGAAAGAAAGTATCAGATAAAATAAGTGTAATAAATAATTTACTAGAAAAAGTTGATGTGCTAATAATCGGAGGAGGAATGGCATATACATTCCTAAAATCAGAAGGTTTAAATATAGGTAAATCAATTTGCGAAGAAGATAAAATAGACCTTGCAAAAGAACTTATAGAAAAAGCAAAAGAAAAGAATGTAAAACTTTTGTTACCAGTTGATATAAAAGTTGCAAAGGAATTCTCAAATGAGGCAGAAAGCAAAGTTGTTGCAGTGGATGAAATAGAAGATGAATGGGAAGGAATGGATATAGGACCTAAGACAATAGAAGAATATAAAAATATTTTAGAAAGTGCTAAAACTATAATGTGGAATGGACCTTTAGGAGTTTTTGAATTTGATAATTTTGCTTACGGAACAAATAAAATAGCTGAAATTTTGGCAAACTCTAATGCAATAACAATTATAGGTGGAGGAGATTCAGCAGCGGCAATAGAGAAAGCTGGATATGCAGATAAAATGACTCATATATCTACTGGTGGAGGAGCTTCACTTGAATTTTTAGAAGGAAAAAAATTACCAGGTATAGAATGTCTATTAGAAAAATAAACGTCGTCTTGCATCGTTGTTGCTCATTCAAAATCAAATCAACGTGCAGGAGCACGCCTCATTGATATTTGAATTCGCACGCCTAGCAATACTCGTTTCTTTTCCTAATTCAGTATGTAATATAAGAAAGGAATAAAAATCTATGAGAAAAAAGGTGATTGCAGGAAATTGGAAAATGAATATGCTTCCAAATGAAGCAATAAATTTTATCCAAGAATTAGAACCAATGGTAAAGGATACAGAAAATGAAGTAATAATATGTGCTCCATATACAGATTTATTTTATACAATATTAAATGCCCAAAATACAAATATTAAAATAGGTGCACAAAATATGCATTTTGAAGAAAAGGGAGCATATACAGGAGAAGTATCAGGACAAATGCTAAAATCTATTGGAGTAGAATATGTAATAATAGGGCATTCAGAGAGAAGACAATATTTTGCTGAAACTGATGAGATAGTTAATAAAAAGATAAAAGCTGCTCTTGCAGTTGATTTAAAACCAATAGTATGTGTTGGAGAGACTTTAGAGGAAAGAGAAAATGGAACTACTTCTTATGTAATAACAAGGCAAATTAAAGCTGCTTTAGAAGGCTTATCAGAGGAGCAAGTTAAAAATACAATAGTTGCATATGAACCAATATGGGCAATAGGAACAGGAAAAACAGCAACAGCTGAT
>CASTFX010000063.1 GCA_949448405.1 uncultured Clostridia bacterium | reverse complement strand
CTAGTTTAGTATGTCTGGGTCAAATCCTTTATTAAGAAGATATGCTTTTAACTTCTGAGGTTCTGTAGTTTTTTGCTTTTTATCTATTAATTTTTTTGCTGAATTCAACTCATATTCTTCTAATTGTTCTCTATTTTCATTTATGTAATCGTCTATATAATCTGAATATACACCTTTTGCATATACTTTATTTTTTATTTCTCTGATTGACATAGATTTTAAATTCATATATTCTGCAAAAAGCTTTTTAACATATTCATTATCGTTTATATATCCTGCTTCTTTTACATATTCTATTATATCATCTAACATATTTTCTTCAATAGTATGACAGAATTTTTTTCTTACTTCATATTCTGTTCTTTTTTTATACAAAATATATGACATTACTTTAGTCTTTTTTTCATCAAATTCTTCGGCTGTATACATAAATATTATTCCTCTTCTTCAAATTCTTCTAGTTCTTCTTCGATTTCTATATCTTCGCCTTCTATTAAGCTATCTTCAAATGCTCTTTTCATATTTTCTCTAATTTTTGTTTCTACTTCTTCCATCATTTTAGGATTCTCTGTTAAGTATTTCTTTACATTCTCTCTACCTTGTCCGATTCTATCTCCCTTATAGCTAAACCATGAACCACTTTTTTCAATAATATCTAAGTTAACAGCTATATCTAATATATTACCTTCTTTAGAAATTCCTTTTCCATATAGGATATCAAATTCTGCTTCTCTAAATGGAGGAGCAACTTTGTTTTTAACTATTTTAACTCTTGCTCTATTTCCTATTACTTCTCCATCTTGTTTAATATTTTCAACTTTTCTAATATCCATTCTAACTGAAGCATAGAATTTTAATGCTCTTCCTCCTGTTGTTGTCTCAGGATTTCCAAACATTACACCTACTTTTTCTCTTAGTTGGTTTATGAATATTATTACTGTTTTTGATTTGTTAACAGCTCCTGCAAGTTTTCTTAAAGCTTGAGACATAAGTCTTGCTTGAAGTCCTATATGAGAATCTCCCATATCTCCATCTATTTCTGCTTTTGGAACTAAGGCTGCAACAGAGTCTACAACTATTACATCTAAAGCTCCACTTCTAATTAGTGATTCTGCAATCTCTAATGCTTGTTCTCCTGTATCTGGTTGTGATACTATTAAGTTATTAATATCTACACCTAAATTTTTAGCATATACTGGGTCTAATGCGTGCTCTGCGTCTATAAATGCTACTTCTCCCTTTTCCTTTTGTGCTTCTGCTATTATATGCAAAGCTAAAGTTGTCTTTCCTGAGCTTTCAGGTCCGTATATTTCTATAATTCTTCCTCTTGGAACTCCTCCTATACCTAATGCTATATCTAAGCTTAATGCTCCTGTTGGAATTGCTTCTACATTCATTGCTTTAAATTCTCCAAGTTTCATTACTGAACCTTTTCCAAATTGTTTTTCAATTTGTCCCATTGCCATCTCTAAGGCTGCTTTTTTCTCATTATTACTTTCTTTTGCCATTTGTTTTTCCTCCTATTAAAACGTTTGTTTGTAGTTATCATATACTTATTATTTTATAATGTCAAGTGTTTTTTGAAAAAATTTTTAACTTTTTCTATACCAACTTTCAACATAGTAAAAATAGTTATACCAAGTTGGCGCAACTGTGCCTGCTACATTTTTTCCATATATTATAGTAGTTTTATCAAAGTATAATCCTATATATGGTCTGTCTTCTTTATAAATATTTTGTAATGCTATATACTTTTCTTGCAAGGTCTTTGTATCTGATATACTATATAATTGATTCAATATATTTAAAGCTTCACTATTTTCATAATTTGCAAGATTGCCTTGACCAAAATATCTTTCTAAACTTGGACTTACACCTACTGTAACCCCTGTTAAGAGAATATCATAATTTTTGTTTGATAAATAGCTATTATATGTTTTATCTTTAACAGAAACAACATTTATCTGTATTCCTACTTTTTCTAGCTGCTCTTTTATCTTATTTGCTACATTTACTCTTGCTTCATTTGATGAATTTACAAGCAAATCTAATTTTAATCTTACATTGCTATTGTCTATCTTCTTTTGCCAAGTTTTATTTGTATAAGTCCAACCACTATCTTCTAATATTAGTTTTGCTTTACTTAAGTTCATAACTTCATAAGTTGAGTTAGACTTATTTTCTAAATAACTTCCATATTCTAATGGATAATCTGCTGGCATGTATTTTCCATTATATACAGTTCTTACAATATCTGTTCTATCTATTACAAGGTTAATTGCTTTTCTTACATATTTTTCTGATACTTCTTTCCTTTCACAGTTAAATGCTAGATAATCAAAGTTTCTTCCATAACTTTCTTTTTTGTTATATCCTATTGTTCCTATAGTATCTTCTATATTTGAATTTCTTGATACATCTAATACGTCTATACTACCTAATTTATATGCGTTATATACTTCTGATACTGAAGAATATATTTTTATTTTTACTTTTTCTATCCTAGGCTTTTTCTGATTACTATTCCACCAATTATCATTTACCTTTAATTCTAATTGAGAATTTAAATCTAATGTTTCTATTTTGTACATTCCTGTTCCTACAGGAACATTATTCTTTTCTGTTTGCATTATGTTTTCATTTTGGAATAATGACTCACAGATTATAGGAAATATTAAATTATATTCAAAAAACGCTTCTTCTTCTTTTAAATATATCTTTACTAAGTTAGTTCCTATAACTTCTACATTTTCTATATTTTTTACATTTGAATAATAAACATATTCACTTCCTAGATTTTTTATTGTATCAATTGTAAACTTTACATCATTCCCAGTAAAATCTGTCCCGTTATGCCATTTAACGCCTTCTCTTAGCTTTATTAGATATGATTTACTTTCTGCCTTTGACCATTCTGTTGCAAGACCATATTCTAAATTATAGTCATTTTCTAGGGTTAAAAGACCTTCATATATCAATTTTGATATATCTTGTACATTTTGATTTCTGCTTACAATTGGATTTAATACATCTAAGTTAGATATACCAAGTCTTATATCTGTTATCTCAATGTTATCTGCTTCTTCTACTATATTTGTATTATTTTCACTCTCATTTTGTTCTTTTTGATAGATATAGTATATTGCAAAAGCTATTAATCCGAATTGCAAGTATTGCAAATATGTATCTAGCTGAATTGTTTTTCATTTAACCCCTCCTTGTCTTGTTAATTTCTATACTTTTTGTTTTCCATAATTTTATATATAAGCTCCATGTTATCATCTTCTGCCACTTTATTTTTTCTTATTGCACCACATTTTATGCATTTAAAAACTATGACATAACCTTTTTTTGAATTTATTTCTATATCTATTGGCTCTAGTAATCCATGGCAAGTTTCTTCTCTATCTCCTGGATTTTTATCTACATGTTTAGAGTATAAGCAACTTGGGCAATGATTTCTACATGAATACCCAAGTTTACTTACTTTTGCTTTACAGTTTTCACAAATAAATTCTTCATCAATTTCTGTAAAATTTGCTCCCATCTGTATTCCTCTCTTTTTTAATATTAATATTCAAAAATGCTTCCACCAATGAATTCTCTTAATATAGAACTTTCTGGGATATAATCTTCTGGAATTGGTTTAAAGTAGTTTAAAAGAGTTATTAATCTCTTTGCTTCTGCATATTCAGGCTCTGATCTATCAATTTCTTGTAGTATAGGAAGTGCATATTTCTTTAACACTGCAAGTTCATACACTATCGAAGAATTAAACATACTATCTGCTTCTTCTTGGAAAGGATATATATGTTTTTCTTCTCCTTTATTTACAGAGTACCACCTTGATATTGTATCTTTTGCTGAATAATGTCTGTATTTATAATCTCTTACAATTCTTCTGATTAGTCTTGTATCTGTTGTTGATATTCTATTATAATAGTCAATATTTAAAACTGTTAAAGCGCTTATATATATTTTAAATTTTTGATTAAGTGGTATTGCCTCTGTTAATTTATCATTTAAGCAGTGAATACCTTCTACTACAAGCACTTCTTTTTCCTTTAGTCTCATTTTGTTTCCATTATAGTGTTTATGTCCTGTTTGAAAATCAAATGTAGGAATTTCAACTTCTTCTCCTGCAAGTAATCTTAATATATGTTCGTTAAATAACCTTAAATCAACTGCTTCTAAACATTCAAAATCATGGTTTCCATTTTCGTCAACTGGATTTTGTTCTCTTTCTACAAAATAGTTATCTACTGATAAAGTTTTTGGTTCAATTCCATTAAGTTTTAATTGTATTCCAAGTCTTTTAGCAAAAGTTGTTTTCCCTGATGATGATGGTCCTGCAATTAATATCATTTTTACTTTGTTATTCTTAGTAATCTTATCTGCTATATCTGATATTTTCTTTTCATGTAAAGCTTCTGCAAGAAGTATTGTTTCTCTTCCGTTCATCTTCTTCTACTCTTTTATTTAATCTATATATAGTATTAAGTTTTAATACTTCATGTATGTCTTCATATTCTTGAAGAGTTGACATTAGCTTTTTATTATCTTTAAATTCTTGTAACTTATTTGGATTTTTCTTACTTGGATATCTAAGTAAGAACCCTTTACTATATCTAACAATGTCAAATACTTTCATATATCCTGTTGAAATTGGCATTACACCATAGAAATAGTTGTAGTAATCTTTGCAATAATATAAAGAAACTCTTTCTTTTGTTTCTGTATCTATCTGCAAAATCCCTCTTAAAGTCTTTTCTTTTTCATAAAATTCTTCTGCTTCTTCTTGTGTCATTGCAACTTTTGTAATAGGAAGATTATCTTCTATAATTTCTTTCATCTTACTTTTAATATTTTCTAGTACTTCGTCTGTTATTTCTAATTCTTCAAAAGTACAGAACATTGAATTATCTAATTGATAGTTTATAGTCACTTGTACATCATTATAAAGTTCTTGTATTGCCATAGCCATAACATACATAATTCCTCTTACATATACTCTTTTTCCTTCTGTATTTGTATAATCAAGTAATTCTACTGTTCCATCTTCTTTTGGAATATAGTTTAAGCTTTTAATTTCATTATTAAAATTACAAGTTATAATTTCTTTATCTGATTTTTCTATTTCTTCTTTTAGAACTTCTAAAATTCTTTCTCCTTCGTTAATTTCATATTCTTTATCTTTGTATAATAGTTTCATAAAACCTCCTATATGTGGTTAGGCTAACGAGCACGGACGAGCAATGCTCGCCCCTACAAGTTCCTACGCTTATTTAATCTTCATCTAACTTAAGTACACTTAAAAATGCTTCTTGTGGCATTTCTACATTTCCAACTTGCCTCATTTTCTTTTTACCTTTTTTCTGTTTTTCTAGCAGCTTCTTCTTTCTTGATATATCTCCACCATAACACTTAGCAAGTACGTCTTTTCTCATAGCTGATATTGTTTCTCTTGCAATAATCTTACCTCCTACAACTGCTTGAAGTGGTATTGCAAATAGTTGTCTTGGAATTGCTGTTTTGAGTTTTTCTACCATCTTTTTACCTCTTGTATAACTACTATCTTTATGAACTATAAATGATAATGCATCTACTGCTTCTCCATTTACATGTATATCAAGTTTTACAAGTTCTGCTCTTCTATATTCTTTAAATTCGTAATCAAATGAAGCATAACCTTTTGTCTTAGACTTTAATATATCAAAAAAGTCATATATTATCTCATTTAATGGCAATTCATATACTAAAGTTACACGATTTGCATCTAAGTATTTCATATCTATATATATTCCACGCCTATTTTGGCAAATCTCCATTATTCCTCCAACATAATCTTTTGGAGTTAATATTTCAGCCTTCACAATTGGTTCTTCAATATACGATACTTCCTGCATTGCTGGTAAATCTGTTGGATTATATAGTTCAATCATATCTCCATTCGTCTTATATACTTTATATATAACTGATGGAGAAGTTGTAATTAGACTTAAATCGAATTCTCTATCTAATCTTTCTTCTATTATTTCGAGATGCAAAAGTCCTAAAAAACCACACCTAAATCCAAAGCCTAAAGCTGCTGAAGTTTCAGCTTCGTATTGAAGTGAAGCATCATTTAACTTTAACTTTTCTAGCGCTACTTTCAGGTTTTCATAGTCGCTTCCATCAACTGGATAAAGTCCACAGTATACCATTGGGTTTACTTTTTTATATCCTGGTAGTCTTGTTTCTGCTGGAGTTTCTTTTAAAGTTACTGTATCTCCAACATGAATATCTGATAAATTCTTTATACTCGCTGCAATATATCCGAACTTCTCCTGCTTCTATCTCTTCTGCTGATACATAGCTTCCTGGTTCAAAATATCCGAACTTCTGAAACTGTAAATGTCTTTCCAGCAGCCATAAGCAAAATTTCGTCTCCAACTTTTACTTTTCCTTCTACAACTCTTACATGAGCTATTGCTCCCTTATAATTATCATAATATGAATCGAATATTAAAGCCTGTGTCTTTTTAGTTTCATCTCCTATTGGTGCAGGTATTTTTGTAACTATTTGTTCTAAAACTTGGTCGACATTTAACCCAGATTTAGCTGATATACATGGGGCATCACTTGTATCTATTCCGATTATATCTTCTATTTCTTTTTTTACTTCTTCTGGTCTTGCATTTGGTAAATCAACTTTATTTATAACTGGAATTATCTCTAAGTTATTATCTAATGCTAAATATACATTTGCAAGTGTTTGAGCTTCTACTCCTTGTGATGCGTCTACAACTAAAATTGCTCCATCACACGCTGCTAAACTTCTTGATACTTCGTAGTTAAAGTCTACATGACCTGGTGTATCAATTAAATTTAATATGTATTCATTTCCATCTTTTGCTGTATATTTCATTCTAACTGCTTGAGATTTAATTGTTATTCCTCTTTCTTTTTCTAGTTCCATA
>CASTFX010000062.1 GCA_949448405.1 uncultured Clostridia bacterium | reverse complement strand
ATCACCGTACATCATTACCGAATTGCTACCACATATGCTATATCATTATATCTTGTTTTGAAGCATAACCACTTATAGTAAAAAATATTAAAATTATTGCAATAAGACTTAAACTAAGGGGCTTTTTCAAGATTATTTTCTCCTTTCTTTAATTCACGTTTTTTCTTTATATAAGCAAATAATAAAATTATTGAACATACAAAGAAAACAAAGAAAATTGAAACATATTTGTAAAATGTGCTTTCAAAGTATGTTGTGTCAGAAATATTACGAGGTAACATTGCAATTATAAATAAAATGGCAGAAAAACTATATATCATCGATTTTTCATGCTTTATATTAACAACTCTTTTAAAAGTATTTAAAATAAAGTAAACTACAATTGCTAGATAACTGAATATAGACATTACCCATATAAGAATAAAAACTGCATCAATTCTTTGTATAAAATCTCCAAAACTTACATTTCTTGCTAAGATATATATAGATAGAGTATTGTTAATTTCTACAATAGAAGGAATTGAAAATAACAAAGCAATAACACCAAGTAGAAGATATCCAACATAAATTAGCAAAGAAATTATACCGAACCTTTTTTAATCTTTTACCATCTCCAATAAATGGAGAAACCAAGCATAAAATAAAACTACTACTAAAAGCAAATATATTTCCGAAGACCAGAAAGAAAAGTACTCGAAGCCCCATAACCAAGTATAGGAAAAGCTCTTTCTGGAACAAAGTTTGAACAAGAAGCAATAAAAATAATTACCATGGCAACCAAAATAACAGGTAGAATAATTAAAGTAGTTCTCGCAATTGATTTAAATCCAAACAAGTTTAAAAGAACTGTAATTGCAATAAAGATAAGCATAACAATCTCTAAATCTATATTAGGAAAATATATAAGTACTAGACTTTCTGAGAAAATTCTAATTACAAATGCACAGATAAGAGATAAATATATGCAAACCATAATACCAAAAATATTCTTAATAGTTTTTCCAGCAGCATATTCACAAATATCTAAAATATCACTATTAGAAAAAAGATTTAGTACCTTATAAGATAATCCAAAAATAATCAAAGAGATTATAAACACATATATAAGATTAAGAATTGTAGCAGAGCCAGTCTCAGTAATCAAATGATTAGGCAAATTTAAAATTATATGTGAAATCATAACAGTAACAACTATAGCAATTGCCTGCAAAGTACCAAGTTTTCGTTCTTTCATCTTAAAACACCTTTCCTTTTAACTATTTTTTGTATTCTTCCATTTCAAACTTATGTGATCTTGTTTTTTATTTCTCTTTGTATTCAAAAAGCTTCTTCTATCCTCTTGCTTCCAAATAGGAGATAAAAAGTATTTGGAACTATCAGATGAAACAGCTGGAGAAAAAGGACTAAGATAAGATACTCCAAATGAATTTATACTAGACAAAATAGCAAGATGAAGTACCAAAGCAAAACCTATTCCTAAAAAGCCAGCAAGGTATCCGATAATAATATAAGCAAATCTAACTAAACGTATATGGAAACTAAGAGAGTAATCAGGTACAGCAAATGCAGTTATACCAGTTATTGAAACAATAATAACAAGTATAGGGCTAACAAGATTTGCAGAAACAGCAGCCTCTCCTAGAATTAATGCACCGTACAATACCAATAGTTTGCCCTAATGGTGTTGGAACTCTTATACCAGATTCCCTTATTAGTTCAAGAGAAATTTCCATTATCAAAATTTCAAAGATAACAGGAAATGGAACATTATCCCTAGAAGCAATAATTGCAAACAAAAACTCAGTAGGGATTAATTCTTGATGAAATGTAGTAACAGCAATGTAAAGCCCAGGAAGCAGGAGTGTTAAAAATAAAGCAAGAAGCCTTATAGACTTTAACAAATCAGCGAATTGGTACTTAATATTTCTGTCTTCTGCAGAAGTCAGAAAATCTATAAGTACAGCAGGAGCAACTAAAGCATAAGGTGTTCCGATTAACTAAAATAACAACTCTACCTTCTAAAATATATGAAGCAACTCTATCAGGCCTTTCAGTAGATATAAGTTGAGGAAGACTGTAATTTGAATCTTCTATAAGGTGTTCTAATTGGCCAGAAGAAGTTAAGTAATCAATACCAAGATTATTAAGTCTATACTTAACTTCTGCAACTAAATCATCATTTGCAACATTTTTTAAATAGCACACACCGAATTTTAGTAGAACTAATAGTTCCGAATACTCATATCTTCAATAATTAGATTTTCATTATTAACAAGCCTCCTAATAAGGCTTGTATTAGTACGTATAGACTCTATAAAACCTTCATGAGGACCACGAATAATAATCTCATTTTCAGGAGATGCTATACTACGTTTCTCAAAACCTTTAGCATCAATAGTAAAAACTGTATCGATAGTATCAACAAAAAGTGCAGACATACCAGCATTTACTTTCTGAAATACATCAGTAAATTTAGTAGAAATAGAGACATCATTTTGAGGAACTAAGCATTCTGAAATATATTCAGTAATGTTAAATTTTTTAACACGCCTTACAATAGCATTATTTGTTACAGCAGTATTAATAATATTTTGACCTGGACTGTTTGAAGCATTTTTAAGCATAAGTGGTTCCATTACAAATTTATTAATAGAATCACTGTCTATCATTCCATCTATATAAAGTAAAAATGCACGAAATTGTTTGCTCTTTACATTTATACAAAATTCTCTGATTTTGATATCGCTATTTATTAAAGTATTGTATTTGACTTTTACATATTCTAAATTAACGTCTATTGAGGGATAAACATTTTCATTTGCATTTTCAAGTGGCGAAAGCTCATTAGTATTATTAGAAATTTGGCTATCCTGACTTGAATCAGCATCAGGCAAAATAAAGCTATATTCTTCATTTTCTTTATACTTTATGAAATTAACTAAATTGTCTATAAATTTCATTATTTATATAAGCCTCCAATTGAGAGAATTTATTCTAAAAAAACAATAATAGTATTTTACAAAAAAACTAAAAATATGTATTTTTATAAAATTTGTATGGTAATTTATAAATAAAAAGCTTAAAATAAATGTAGATTTTTGAAATATTGTGTGATATAATTTCATTAAATTTAAAAAAAGAGGTAAAATATATGGAGAAAGTAAGAGGATTTGAAATCGCAAAAGGATTTGAAGATAAAGGAATAAACATGCCAGTGCGTAAGACAAAATATTCAGCAGGATATGATATAGAAGCGGCAGAAGACATAATAATTCCTTCATTTAAGAAAGGAATAAACCCAACACTTGTAAAAACAGGATTAAAAGCATATATGCAAGAAGATGAATACCTAAAATTATGTAATAGAAGCTCTAATCCAAAGAAAAAAGGATTAATACTTGCAAATAGTATAGGTGTTGTAGATGCAGATTATTATGGAAATCCAGACAATGATGGACATATAATGTTCGCATTTTATAATACAAAAGAAGAAGATACAGTTATAAAAAAAGGTGATTGCATAGGACAAGCAATATTCGAAAAATACTTAGTAGCAGATGGAGACAATGCAGAAGGAGAACGTATAGGAGGATTTGGCTCTACAAATCAAAATTAATTATAAAGGAGAGATTATAAATGGCAATTTTGTTACCAGGAGGAGCTGGATATATAGGAAGTCATACAGCAATAGAACTTCTAAATTCAGGAAAAGAGATAATCGTTGTTGATAACTTTTCAAATAGCAAACCAGAGGTATTAGACAAAATAAAACAAATAACAGGAAAAGACTTTAAGTTTTATGAATTAGATTGCTTAGATAGAAAAGCTCTAGAAAAGGTATTTGAAGAAAATAATATTGAAGCAGTAATAAATTTTGCAGGATATAAGGCTGTCGGAGAATCAGTACAAAAACCACTTGATTATTATACAAATAATATAACAGGAGCTCTAACAATACTTGAAACAATGAAAAAATATAATTGCAAAAAATTTATATTTAGTTCATCTGCAACAGTATATGGGGACCCAGAGATAATACCAATTACAGAAGAATGTAAAACAGGTGGAACAACTAATCCATATGGGACAACCAAACTATTTATAGAACAAATATTAAAAGATTTATATAAATCAGATAATGAATGGGATATTTGTATATTAAGATATTTCAATCCAGTAGGTTCACATGAAAGTGGATTAATTGGAGAAGAACCACAAGGAATACCAAATAACTTAATGCCATATATAGTAAGAGTTGCAAGTGGAGAACTAGAAGAACTATCAGTATTTGGAAATGACTATGATACTCCAGATGGAACAGGAGTAAGAGATTATATCCACGTTGTAGATTTAGCAGTAGGACATGTGAAAGCATTAGACAAAATACAAAAAGAAGGAAAAGGACTATATATATACAACTTAGGAACAGGAATGGGATATAGTGTTTTAGATATGGTAAAAGCATTTGAAACTTCAACAGGAAAGGAAGTACAATATAAAATTACAGATAGAAGAGCTGGAGATATAGCAACCTGTTATGCAGAGCCTAAAAAAGCAAAAGAAGAATTAGGTTGGATAGCAGAGAAAAATCTAGAAGATATGTGTAAAGATTCTTGGAACTATATAGTAAATAGAGGAGAATAAATAATATTATTAATAAATTAAGGTTGTACAAAAATGTATAACCTTAATTTATTATAGAAAATATGCGACAGGTAATCTGAAAATATGACAAAAACTCATCTAAAATTATTGACCTCATATATTTATTATAGTATAATAAAAAAGAATATTATATAAACTAATTAATGCAGGGGGATGAATGCAACATGAAGAAAAAAATATTTCTATTTTTTAAACGATTATTTGACATAATTTTATCAACAATTTTATTAATAATTCTAGCAATACCAATGGCAATAGTCGCAGTATTTATAAGAATTGAAGATGGTGGACCAGCAATATATAAACAATTAAGAATGGGAAAAGGGGTTAAGCCAGTTAATATATATAAATTTAGAACAATGAAAACACAAAGAAAAGAACTAGAAAGTGATTTGACGTATGAAGAAATGGTAACCAAAGTAGGGAAATTTTTAAGAGCAACTAGTATAGATGAATTACCACAGCTAATAAATATTTTAAAAGGGGAAATGTCTTTTATAGGACCAAGACCTTGGATAGTAACATACTATGAAGTGTTTACAGAAGAACAAAAAAGAAGAAGTAATGTAAGACCAGGTATAACAGGGCTTGCTGCAATAAAAGGTAGAAATGGAATAGATATTTTCCAAAAAATAGAATACGATTTAGAATATGTAGATAATATGAGTTTTTTATTGGATTTAAAAATATTTTTTGGAACAGTTGCTGCTGTATTTAAAAAAACAAATGCAGAAATATCAGAAGAGGGTATAAAAGATGAACTAGCAGAGTTAAGAGCTCAAAGAGATGGTGGACAAGTATAAATATAGAAAGTAGGAGAACTCATGAAGAAAATATTATTTCTAATTCATACATTAGGCGGCGGAGGTGCTGAAAAAGTATTAGTAAATCTTGTCAATAATTTAGATATTAATAAGTATGACATAACAGTAATGACTATTATTGATGTTGGCGAATTAAAATATAAATTAAATGAGAACATAAAATACAAAACTACCATAAAATTAAGGAAAAATCAAAAAGGAGAGATTAAAGAACATAATAAATCAGGAAGTTTACTAAATAAAGGTGGAAAGTTGAAAATATTGGCTGCAAAAATATATGCTAAAATGTGGAAATACATACCAGCTAAAACTTTTTATAAATTTTTCATTAAAGAAAAATATGATGTGGAGATTTCATTTCTAGAGGGAATTTGTGCAAAGGTCATTTCTTCTTCAAATAATTTAAAATCTAAAAAATATGCATGGATACATGTAGATTTAATGAAACAAAAAAAATCTGATGGAGTATTTAGAAATAATAGAATAGAAAAAAATGTTTATTCAAAATTCGATAATATAGTATGCGTTTCAAATGTTGTTAGAGAACAATTTATTAAAAAATTTGATTTTGAACCTAGTAAAGTTTTAGTGAAGTATAATGTAATTGATAAAGATGAAATAATTATAAAAAGCAATGAGAAGTGTGATTATCGAAGGGATAACTCATTTTTAATGTGCAGTGTAGGAAGACTTAATGCACAAAAAGCATATGATAGGCTGCTTAGAATTCATAAGCGACTTATTGATGAAAAATATGATATTAAATTATTCATAATAGGAGAGGGAACAGATAGAGAAAAGTTAGATAAATATATAGAAGAGAATAAGCTTAACAATACAGTACAATTATTAGGATTTAAAAGTAATCCATATAAGTATATAAAAGATGCTGATTTATTTGTATGCTCATCAGTAGCAGAAGGGTTTAGTACAGTAGTATCAGAAGCAATTATATTAGGTTTACCAATTGTTACAACAGAATGTTCTGGCATGAAAGAAATGCTAGGTGAGAACAATGAATATGGAATTGTAACAGAGAATAATGAGGAAGCCTTATATAATGGAATAAAACAAGTATTAGACAATAAAATGTTATTTGAACAGTATAAGCAAAAGATAAATGAAAGAAAAAACATGTTTGAACTAACACAAGTAATTAAAGAAATAGAAAGAGTGATAGGTGATTAGAAATGATACAAAAGGTTTTTAATGTTTACTTTTTTCTATTTATTTTTGTTATGATAAATAGAGAATTTACTCCTTTTGGAATTGATCTTAGATATTTTTGCTTTTTTATAGATGTTATATTATTAATTTATGCTCTTGTTTCAAAGAAGAAAATAAAGATAAATTCCAATGTAAAAAAAATAACATTATTCTACATAATTATACTAATAAGTAATATTATGTGGCTATTTAATTCATTTAGTATAAATGAGAGCAGCTTTTTTGTAATTTTTGTTTCGTATGTATTTAATTTTATGTCATATATAGTGTTTGTGTTATATAGTGATA
>CASTFX010000061.1 GCA_949448405.1 uncultured Clostridia bacterium | reverse complement strand
GTATCTATTGCATCTATTATGTAATTAATACTATTGTCTAATATACCTTCTGTTTCTTTGTTATAAAATTCTTCATAAGTTATAACTTTAGCATTTGGATTTATATTAATTATTCTGTCTTTCATAACTTGAGTTTTATGTTTTCCGATTGTGCTATGTAAAGCAATAATTTGTCTATTTATATTACTTTCAGATACTTTATCATTATCTACTAAAATGAAACTTCCGAACTCCAGCTCTTGCTAATGCTTCACATACAAATGCGCCTACTCCGCCTATTCCAAATATTGCAACTTTTGAATTGTTTAATTTTTCTATATTCTCTTCTCCAATCAAAAGTGCTGTCCTAGAAAATTGTTCTTGCTTTGTTTTTCCTCTATTCCTTGAATACATAATATTTTAGCATATTTTTGAAAAAAATAAAAGTACTTTATGTTTATAAAGTACTTTTTAAGAAAAGATTAATCTCTTTTAAATTTATAAAAATATGGTTCTATGTCTGGCGAATAATTCTTAGCAAGAACGTTTTCTCCATTCGAAAGCCTTATAGTTACATTTGGATAAAACTTTACCATTACTTCATTTCCCCAGAATTTATAAATTCGATTTGCCCTTTTTTCATCTTCTTTATATAAATAATTATATTTTGCAATTACTTCTTCTTTATTCTCTACTTCTAAGTTATTTTCTACTGTTATTCTTGTTAAATAGCTATCTAATGCATAACCTGATACTACGCAATTTATAAATAGCAATACAATAATTGATATATCTATTATTTTTAAAACTGTTATATTTTTAAATTTTACTTTTAACCAATCTATGAATTTATCTACTTTAGGGTTTACTACTTTTAATAGATAAAGTCCTAATAATCCCCAAAATATAGAATATATCAGTGATATTCTTCCATTTAAGTTTAAAAACTTATCTGAATAATCCCACCATCTTGTATTAAGCATTTTTTCTCCAACAAAACTTACAACATATTCTGTAATACTTCCGTACTACAAAACCTCCTAAAAATAATCTATGAGTTTTATCTTTGAAGCTTTGAAGTGCACATATCATTACTACTGCGCCAACGCCATATATTGAACAAAATGGTCCATAAAGAAAGCTTTGTCTTGATTCTATGACTCCATATAAAACTAGAGCATAGGTTGTTTCTATAATGTATCCTATGACACTATAGATTATAAAATATGCTAATATTCTCCATATTGTTATTCCTGCAATTTTTATATTTTTCATAATAATATTTCCTTTTATATTACAATTAATACTGTATATTATACTATATTCTTAGTTCTTTTTCTAGTTATTATTCATCCCCAAATTCATTTTCTTTAATTCTTCAAATCTTTTAATCTTATTTGTTGTTGTTTTTGCAAATTCTTCATTAGTTAGAACCATGTTCTTAACATATTTATATTTTGGAAGTAATTTGTTTTTTTCTTTTACTTTGTTCCAAATTGCTTTATGTAGTTCTTCTTTATTTAAATTTGGATATTGTGTTTTTGCAATTTCTTCGTCATACTTTATTTTTACTGATAAAAGAACATCATCGTCTTTTGGAAGTCCATATACAAAACATTCTTCTACTAAGTCTATTTTATTTATCTGTTCCTCTATTTCTTCTGGGAATATCTTTTTTCCATTTTTTAATACTATTAAATTTTTCTTTCTTCCTGTAACATATACATATCCCTTACTATCTATATATCCATAATCTCCTGTATAAAACCAGCCATCTTTAAGCACAGCATTTGTGGCTTCTTCATCTTCATAATATCCAAGCATTACATTTGGTCCTTTTACTACTATTTCTCCAATATCATCTTCATTTTTATTATCTATTCTTATTTGTACATTCTTCATTGGGAAACCTATAGATCCATATTTTCTATATTTATAGTTTTCTGCACAAAGTACTGGTGCTGTTTCTGTTAAACCATATCCTTGAACAGTTAATATTCCTAAATCATTAAATCCTTTTTCTACTCTTTTGTCTAAGCATGCTGCTCCACTTATTACAAATCTAAGTCCTCCTAATTCGTCTATTATCTCTTTAAATACTTTTCTTCTTATATCTATTCCAAATTTTAGTAAAATATTTGTAAATACTTTGGCAACTTTTACCATTGTAGTTTTACCCTTTTTAGATATTTCTTCATTTAATTTTTTATATATTGCTTCTATCAAAATTGGTACTCCTACAAAGAATGTTACATGATATTCTTTTAAATTTTGAGCTATATATTTTAGACCATCAGGAAAAGCTGTTGTAATTCCTGAACTTAACATTATTAACTGTCCTGTTGAACCAAATGTATGATGAAATGGCAAAAATGCAAGATTTACATCTGTACTTCTAAAATCTTCCACAAGCTGCATATCTGATATGTTTCTTGCTATATTATATTGTGAAAGCATTACTATTTTTGATTTAGAAGTAGTACCAGATGTGAAAACTAAAGTTGCAAGTGCTTTATTATCTATTTCAAAATCTATATATTCTTTGTTTCCTTTTCCTATTTCTTCTTGACCAGACTTTTGTATATTTTTGATATATTTTGCATCATCAATTTTATCCATACAGATAAACTCTGTTAAATTAGATTTTCCCTCTTCTTTAACCTTATTTACTATATCTACATATTTTTCTTCATAAATTATTGCATCTACTTTACTTCTAATTATTGAATTTTCAATTTCTATGTCAGTTAAAGCTTTATCTAGTGGAACTGCAACTATTCCTCCTAATAAAAGAGTTACATATGAAAGAGGCCATTCATATCTATTTTTAGAAAGAATTGCAACTCTTTTACCTTTTAGTCCTAACTTAAAAAGTCCTGTTCCTAAATTATTAACCTCATTTATAAAATCTGTATACGTTATATCTATATATTTTACATCACTTTCTGTCTTTTCCTTTATCTTAAATGCTATATTGTTTGGGTATTTATCTATTGAATGATATATAACTTGTTTTATATTGTCGAAAACTGGATATTCAAAAAAAGTTTCCTCTCTCATTTTTTTCTCCTTATAATCTAGTATTTGATACTAGATTATCACACTAAGTAAATCTTGTCAAGTGAATTGCTTGACTATGTATTTACAATTTTCTACTAATATTTTAACTTATAATAAAATACTGAAGCATATATAACTTCAGTATTTTTACTCTATTTACTATTTAAATTTTCTTTCATTTTATTATATACTTCTTCTTTATATACTTCTAATTGTTTTCCATCTGGATATACTGGTTCTAGTACTTTTAATGTAACATCTAGCTTTCTTTTGAATATCTTTCTTATTCCTTTAGGCTCTCTAAATTCAAATACCATTGGAACAATTGGTACATTACTTCTTTTACTAAAATCAAAAGCCCCATTTTTAAGTCTTCTTATATTTTTACAATATGGTACTAAACTTCCCTCTGGATATACATGTACTAACTCATTGTTTGACAACAATTTATCAATTGCTTTAAGAAAATTCTTCTTATTGTTAATATCTGTTGGTATTGGAATTGCTTTTAAAAGCTTTATTAGTTTTCTTACAAATGGTATCTTAAAACTATCTGCAAGTGCTGTAAAGTGTTCTTTTCTATCTCCACAAGCAAGTGCTATCATTGCACAGTCTAAAACTAAAACATGGTTTGATACAGTAACAGCTCCACTGTTTAAATTCCTTACATTTTCTTTTCCCTCTATTTTTAAATCATATATAATTTTTGTCAAAACTTTTAATATAGGAAAAGCTATTAGATAATATAATATATCAGAAACAATCCTAAAACTTATATTTTCAGGCACATATTCATAAGTTTCATCTATATTAAATTCTAACTTTCTCCAAGAATTAATAGTGTCTAATTCTTCTAGTGTTTCTTCTCTAATTACTTCTTCCCTTTCTAACATATTATTCCCCTTCTATCTCTTGTATTTCATTTATTATAAAATCACAAATTTTCTTACAAGCTTCTTTGTCTATATATTTCCTTTGATTTTCTATCATCTCTTTTTGTAATTTTTTATCTTCTAATAATTTATATGTACTTTCTACTATATCATTTATATTAGTAGATTTTAAAGACATTCCTCTATCATAAAAATAATTTGCATTATAGTTTTCACAACCTGGTATTGGCATAGTATGTACAAATGGCTTATTTAAAGTTGCAATTTCTGTTGTTGTAAGTCCACCTGGTTTGCTTAAAATAATATCACTTGCTCTCATGTATTTATATATTTCTCTAGTAAATGGAATGGTTACTATTTTATCCTTATATTTTTGGTTTAGAATTTGTAATAGCTTTTTGTTATTTCCACAAGACACTAAAAGCTTATAATTATTTTCTAATTTGTTCAATAATGCTTCTACTATATTGCTAGTACTGCCAAATCCCATACTACCAGTTAGTACTAATATATGTTTTTTATCTTTGTCTAAACCTAATTCTTCTATTAGTTTATTTTTTTCATAATCTACACTAAAGTTATTAGATACTGGTATTCCATATGGTTTTAGCTTATCTTTTTCAATTCCTTTATCTAAAAAATCATTAATTAAATCTTCACTTGGAATTATATAATAATCTGGGTTTGCTTCTTCCCAAAATGGTATACATTTATAATCTGTTGCAATTGCAACAAAGTGTATTTTATATTCTTTTTTTACTGTAGTAAGTGCTTGTGCTGCAAAAAGGTGTGTTGTTACGATATAATCAAATTTGTTCTCTTTTATGTATTCATATAATTTTCTCTTGCTAAAACTATTTAAAGCATATACTGGTGACTTAATCTTAGTCTTTCCATATAATTCTCCAAGCTTATATACTGCTTTAAAAACTCTTCCATTACTACCTGTAGATTTAATGTATAAATTATTTACATACTTTTTTACTTTATTATTTATAATTTCTAGATATTCTTTAAATTCATTATTTACATTTCTTCTATCTAGTTCTTCTTTTATAGCAAGTGCTGCTGAATTATGTCCTCCACCAGTTCCGCATGATAATATTAGTATTTTCATAAGTTTTTCCCCTAATAAATTCTATAATATATTATAACATATTTCGATATAATTTCACAATTATTTTAAGAATTTTTCCTATTCAATAAAAAAGGGGCATTCTACTTATTTCTAAGTAGAGTGCCGTTTTACTTTTATTCTAATTCAAATGCACCAGTATATAACTGATAATATGTTCCTTTTTGTTTTATAAGGTCATCATGGTCTCCACGTTCAATTATTCTTCCATGATCAAGTACTATTATTGCTTTTGAATTTCTTACTGTTGAAAGTCTATGAGCAATTACAAATACTGTTCTTCCTTCCATTAATTTATCCATTCCATCTTGAACTGCTTTCTCTGTTCTTGTATCTATACTTGAAGTAGCTTCGTCAAGTATCATAACTGGTGGATCATTTATTGCAGCTCTTGCTATTGCTAGAAGTTGCCTTTGTCCTTGTGATAAGCTTGCTCCATCTCCTGCTAAAATTGTGTCATATCCATTTGGAAGCCTCATTATAAATTCATGTGCATTTGCAAGTTTTGCAGCGTCTATTACTTCTTCATCAGTTGCTTCTGGATTTCCATATTTGATATTTTCTTTAATTGTTCCTGTAAATAGGTTAGTATCTTGTAATACCATTCCAAGAGAACACCTTAAATCATCTTTTTTTATTTTATTTATATTTATTCCATCATATCGTATTTTACCGGTCTTCTATATCATAAAATCTATTTAATAGATTAGTTATAGTTGTTTTACCTGCTCCTGTTGCTCCAACAAAAGCTATCTTTTGCCCTGGTTTTGCATATAAGCTTATATCATGAAGAATCATTTTGTTTTCTTCATATCCAAAGTCAACATTTGTAAGTTCTATATTTCCTTTTAACTCAACATATTCTAATCTTCCATCATGATGAGGATGTTTCCAAGCCCATGTTCCTGTTTTTTCTTTTGTTTCTATCAAAACTCCATTTTCATATTTTGCATTTACAAGTGTTACATATCCATTATCTATTTCTTGTTCTTCGTCCATTAGTTCAAATATTCTTTTTCCTCCAGCTAAAGCTCTAACAATTGTATTTAGCTGTTGTGAAATCTGTCCTATTGGTCTTGTAAATGTTTTGCTAAGTTGCAAGAAAGATACTATTAATCCTATTGTTATATTTCCAATTCCATTTAATGCTAATATTCCTCCTACTATTGCGATTAAAACATATTGTAAGTTTCCGAAGTGCAACAAGAGTTGGCATTAGAATATTTGCATATTTATTAGCTTTATAGTTTTGCTCAAATAATTCTTGATTTATCTTGTCAAAGTCTTTTTTTGCTTTTTCCTCATGGCAAAAAACTTTAACTACTTTTTGACCATTTATCATTTCTTCTATATAGCCATTTACTTTTCCTATAGATTCTTGTTGTTTAATAAAATATTTAGCACTTCCTCCTGCTATTTTTTTAGTTATAAATAACATTATAAGTAGTGAAATAATTACAACTGCTGTTAAATACACATTTGCAATTAGCATTGCAATAAACACTATAACGATTGTAAGTAATGAAGTAAATACCTGTGGTAAACTTTGTGAAATTAGTTCACTTAGAGTATCTGTATCATTTGTGTATCTACTCATAATATCTCCATGAGTATGTGTATCAAAATACTTGATTGGAAGTCTTTGCATTTTTATAAACATATCATCACGTATCTTTTTTAGTACACCTTCTGTTATTTTTACCATAACCCTTGTACAGATAAATATAGTAATAATTGCAATAGCATATATTATTACCATTACTCCTATTGCTTTTATAAATTCTGTATATACTGGGTTTTCTACTCCAATTAGTGGAGTTATATAATCATCTACAAGTACTTCTAAATATAAAGAACCTGCTGTATTTGCTATAGTATTTATAAGTATAGTTATTAAGACAATTATAAATAGCCATTTATAGTTGTCTGTTATATATTTTAAAATTCTTTTAATTGTACCTATATCTAATTTTTTATTCATTTGCAATACCTCCTTTCATTTG
>CASTFX010000060.1 GCA_949448405.1 uncultured Clostridia bacterium | reverse complement strand
GGAAGTAAAACAATTAGACATTCCAGTAGAAACTCAACCTGCACCTGAAGAAATAACAAAAACAGCTGCAGAAGGACCTGCATTTTAAGTATGAAACTGAAAGTATTAGGTAGCAGCTCAGCAGGTAACTGCTACCTGATAGAAGCAGCTAAAGATGACAAGTTGATATTAGACGCAGGTATTAACTTTAGGGAAGTACAAAAAGAGCTTAAATTCGATTTTAGAGGTATTCAAGGGGTATTAATTACACATGAACATATGGACCATCTTAAGTATGCACCAAACTTTGCATTGAATGGAATAAATGTATATTCATCTGCAGGAACGTTCGCCAAGTTAGACTTAAAAGGGCATAGATTTAGAGTAATAAAAGCACTAGAACAGTTTAGTATAGGCAATTTTACAGTGCTTCCATTTGATACAGAACATGACGCAGAAGAGCCACTAGGTTTTCTAATACAATATAAGCCAACTGGCGAAAAATTGCTGTATGCAACAGATACATACTATATCAAGTACAGATTCAAAGGACTTAATTACATACTTATTGAGTGTAATTACAACTTTGATATAGCAAAGCTAAATGCAGAAGATGGGACAATAAATAAGACTAGATATAGTAGATTACTGGAGAGCCATATGAGCTTAAATAACCTGTTGAAGTTCCTGCATGCGAATGATTTAAGCAATACAAAAAATATTGTACTTTGTCATTTATCAGATACGAACTCAAATGAAGAAGAAATGAAAAATGCAGTATATGAAGCAACGATGGTACCGACAACGATAGCGATACCAGGACTAAATTTAGATATGAAATTATATCCGTTTTAGAGGATAAATGTGGTGACGGAATAGACAAGTTTGTTGACGCCAAACTTGGTAAAACTAAATGGCGATAAGCACCTCGCTCACAAATGTTTATTGCTTAATAGTAATAATAGACGCTTATGACATAAGAAAAGATAAAAGCAAGCAAAGCGACCTTATAGGTGGATAAAGAGGAGAAAATAACTTTTAAAAACTCGTAAACTGGCTTTGATACAGATATATATCGTAATCCAAGGTTTTTTGTGAAATGCTTTTCATGCAAGGTGCAAATCCTTGCCCACATTTCCCCTATACAAAGAAGGAAAACATATGAATAATAAATGTGAAATATGTGGAAGAAAATTAAGCAATTTTAGAAGTATTCAAAGAGGTATTGGACCAACTTGTGAGGCAAAAAAGTTGAAAAATTTTTATAAAAAACAACAAATTACAATAGAAGAAATTATAAAAAAGGAGATTTTTTAGATGGAAAATTTAAAAAACGAAGAAAAAATTTGCGAAGAAAAAGATAGTTTTATATTTTATCGAAGCTTTTTTGAAGCATTGCAGGATTTAAAAGATAAAGAAAGACTAAAAGTTTATGACGCTATTTGCAAATTAGCACTGAACGAAATTGATACAGATTTAACAGGAATACCAAAAACAGTATTCACTCTTATAAAGCCTCAAATACTGTCTAATACTAAGAAATATAAAGATGGAAAGAAACGGTCGGTAGACCTAAAAAAGAAACCACTGGTTTTAAAAATAAAATAACCACTGGTTTTGATAAAAAAGAAACCAATGGTTTGTTTCAAAAAAAACCTAATGTAAATGATAATGAAAATGTTAATGGAAATGAAAATGTAAATGTAAATGCACAAGAAAGTTGTAATAACTTACAAGAGGTTTTTGAATTTTATAATAATAACATTGGTACTATCACAAGTTATGGAGCTGAAGTACTAGAAGATTATACACAAGAACTGGGGAAAGAATTAGTTATATATGCTATGAAGCTTAGCGTAGAATCTAATGCTAGGACAATTAAGTACATAAAAGCAATACTTAATAATTGGAGTATGGCAGGAATTAAGACTCTAGTGGAAGCAGAAGAAATGCAACGAACAAGGAACTTAGACAAGAAAGCAAAATGTAATAACTTTGAACAGCGTTCTTATGATAATTTTGACAACTTATATGCAAACAAGCAGGAATAGGAGGAGTAGTTATGGGAATTAAAAGAGAAGAACTACTAACCAACGACCTTGATATATGCGAGAACTGCGAGTGGTGTATAAATCAAAACAACTATCCTTTCTGTTTGCTGAAGAACGAAATAGTAGGACTTCTAAATACTTGCGATAATGTAAGAAGAACAGGAAATCACGTAAGTGTGTAAAACAAAGGAAAAAATTAGAAACAAACACGAACGTAAGTTAGGAGGAATTATGAAGATACACGAATTTGTAGAGAAACAAGATTTAATACAAGAATTTGCTGAAGAAATAGCAAGACTGCAAATGAAAGCAGATAAATATTATTACATAGACAGAAATAAGGAAATGTCAGATTTTATATTAATCTATGCATTTGAACTTAAAGTAATGGCAAGTAGATTAGGAATATGCAACGAAATGCAAACAAGAGCAAGAGAAATATACGATTATAGCCATAGTGGCGAAAAAGATTACATACCAAGCCAAGAACAAATAGACAGATTAAAAAGATTTGGTAGGAGGTGCAACAATGTATTGTAGTAGATACAACAGAAGTTGTGAAGAAGCATTATATAGTAAGTGCGACGTACCTAAAGCAGATGGAGAACAGACAGGAGAAGAATGCATAAATTGTGTATTTAGAGAGGTAAGGAATGAATAATCAAGAGCATTGGACCATAGACAAGTATAAGGAGTACGAACGAAACAAAGGAAAACGTAGTAAGTATGGAGCTAAGAAAACAAGCATAGATGGACATACATTTGATAGTCAGAAGGAAGCGAACTACTACGAAGAATTGAAAATAAGGCTACAAGCGAAGGACATAATGGGCTTTTGTTTGCAGCCAATATTTGTTTTAGCTCCAGGACTCACATATAAAGCTGATTTTATAGTATTCAACAACAATGGAACAACGGAGATTATTGACACGAAGGGCTTCAAAACAAAAGAATACATAGCAAAAAAGAAAGTATTTGAGGATAAATATAATCTAAAGATTAAGGAGGTATAGCTTATGTTTGAACTAAACGACATAGTAGTTTTTAAGAAGCCTCATAAATGGGCTGGGTGTATAGGATTCATAGACAAAATTGAACAAATTGAACAAATTGGAGATATAAATGGAAAGAGTATATTAAGATTAAGGATATGTGTACCAGCTTTAGAAGGCGGAACAGCATATATATACGCAACAACAGACACAGTTGAAAAAGTGGAAGGTAAATATCCAAGTAAACTGGAGGGAAAATCAAATTTATGAAGCTTGAAGATATGTTAAACACAATAACTCTAGGAGATAGTTATAAATTAATAAAAGAAATACCAGATAATTCAATAGATTTAATATATACAGATATTCCATACTTAATAATTTGTGGAGGAAAAGGAAGCAGTCCACTCGCAAGAAGAATTGATAAAATATGTAACACGCAGCTTAAAAACATTAAAGCCGGAATTAATTACAAAATACTAGACGAATTTATAAGAGTGCTTAAAAAAGTAAATATATTTATTTGGTGTAACAAGAATCAAATTTTAGATATAATGAATTGCTTTCAAAATTATTATTGCGATATTCTAGTGTGGTGCAAAACGAACCCAGCACCAAATTGTAATAACAATTGGATAAGTGATATAGAATACTGCCTATACTTTAGAGAGAATGGAATAAAGCTAAACGATGGATATGAATTAAAAAGTAAGTGGTTTTTAAGTGCAACTAACAAAGATGATAAACAAAAATATAAACACCCAACAATCAAGCCACTAGAATTAGTGAAAAGACATATTTCACATACAACTCAAGAAAACGATATAGTACTAGATTGTTTTAGCGGAAGCGGAACAACATGTGTTGCAGCTAAAGAGTTAGGTAGACAGTTCATAGGGATAGAAGTAGACCCAGAATATCACAAAATAAGTTTAAATAGATTAAACGGAATATTAGCAAATCGGACAAATAAGCATTGACACTATAATGGAGGCAAAAGATGAAATACAAATTTGAAATACATAGAAGGCTACCAAGTTTGAATGATTATATACACAAAATCAACCACAATAGATATGTAGGCAATAAGTTCAAGCAAGACATACAATATGAGATATGTTGGGAGATTAAGACACAATTAAAGGGATTAAAGATAGACAAACCAATAATATTGCATATAACTTGGATAGAAGAAAACAAAAGACGAGATATAGATAATATATATAGTGCAGTAAAATATATACAAGACGCATTAGTAGCAATGCAAGTAATTAAAAATGATACAGCACGATATGTAGTAGACGTAAAACATAGTATAGAATATGCAAAAGAAAGTAAGATAATAGTAGAATTGGAGGAAACATACTAGAGATATTAGAGATTTTGGAGGTACAGAATGCGAGAAATTATCACACAGGAGATTTGGAAGTACAAATTACATTTGAAGCTAATGGTTTAACTGAAAAATTTGTAAGAGAAAATAATATAAAAGAATTAGATGTATGCCCATGCTGGGAGTAAATGATGAAATAAGAAAGAGGTGTAAATATGAGTGAAGCGGATATAGAAAAAGATATAAAGATAGTAAATATCATGATAAATCCTAGAAACTATATAATGTCAGATTTACGAGAATGTGAAGTAAGAGCAATAGAAAACATATTAGCCGATAGAGATAGGCTAGAAAAAATGTTAAGTAAATCAGATGCGGATAATATTAATCTACAGAAAGAAATAGAAAACTTAAAAAATGATACATATTGGAAGCGGATACATACAAAAACAAAATGAATCAGTAGAAATATGCAAACAGTGTAAATATAGAAAGCAATATATAGAACAAAGAAATAAAGCAAATAGGTACGATAGTTTGGTTGAGAAGATAAAAGATAATATAAAATCAGAGAAGGAAGAAACCAAGCATTTTGCCAAAACAGGAGAGGAAGAAACAACTCGTAGACATGTTTATACTGCTGAAATACTACAAGAACTATTGGAAGAAGTAAAGGAGGAAAAAACAGATGAAAGCTAAATTTATAAAAATTCCAAAACCACATAAAAACGATATTCTTAATACAACACAAGAAGAACTAAATCAAGTATTCAATAACATGATAGGATACGAATATGAGATATATCTAAGTGAATATAACCAAGAATACGTAATATTATATGGAACAACAGAGGAAGCGGAAAAACAATATCAAGACAGCATATATAAAAGTTTAATTGCAGCAGGAGAAAGTGAAGAGTATGCAAAAGGAGTAGCATATCAAGGAGAAGAAGCAGAAGGATGCTTATATTTTGCAAAAGAATGCTTCGAGATTAAGGAGGAAAAATAATGAAACAATATAAACTAGGAGATTACTACGACATAAGTAGTAATGAAAAAACAATAGTAAGCAAAGCAGAAAAGAACGGATACCAAGACCAATACTTCCACAAGGAAGATATTAAGTGGAAGGTATTATACCAAGATGAAGAAGCAAAGAAAATGCTAATTATAGCAGAAAAACCTACAGAGCAAGAAATAACACTACAAGGAAGTATAGGCTACGATAACGGAATAGAAGAACTACATAGAATATGCAGAGAGATAACAGGTAGAGAAGAAGCAAGAAGCTTAACGAGAGAGGATATAGAGAAGTCAAGATATTGGGAAGATAAAACAGGAATGCAAGCGAAATTAATCTTTGGAGAAGATGATGATTATTATAATTGGCTTGCAACACAGTCAAAAGGATATTGGAGCAATAGTACGTATTTCAGGATGTTCGATGTGGGCGGCGGTACCGTGGGCGCCAGCACTTTGTATTACTCTAGCAGCGGCGCTTACGGCAATAGCATTGCGGTGCGCCCTGTAATAGAGGTAGATATAGAGAATTAATTATAACAATTAACACATACTACACTTGAGGTGTGGTATGACAGAACAAGAAATATTAGAGCTATGGAAGAAGCGGATTAAATAAATACAAACTAGCAGAGATATATAAGAGAAAACATAATCAAGAAGTAAGACTAATAAGAAGCACAGTAAGACATAGACATGATGGAGAATATATAAGTAATAATCAAGCTCTATATATAGTAGAGCGAGTGATATATAAAAATATAATGAAGGATAAATCATAATGGAGGTGTACTTATGACGAAAAACATATTGGTTCAATATTGCGATTTACAAAGCGAAATTAAAAAGCTTGAAGATAAATTAAACCGAATACACAAACAAAGTGCTATGGTGTCAGACATAGTTCAGAATGGATATAAGAGGCATGCGGTAATTTACGGCTGTGATATAGCAAGACAACACAAGCTAGAGAAGTTAGAATCTATATTGCAAAAAAGATATGATTTACTACTAGAAATGCAAATCGAAATTGAGGACTGGATAAATTCAATAGACAGAAGCGACATAAGGCAGATAATGGAGCATAGGTACATAGATGGAATGAATTGGCTACAGGTACAATTCGCAATGCGGATATAATGCAGAAAGCACTGCAAGAATGAAACACGATAATTTTTTAAAAAGAATTTCATAAATTTTAAAAATGTGCGTTTTTTGCGTTTTTTATGTGGTATAATCAATAAAATGGAAAAATTATATAAAGTTGTAATTTTGATTAAAATATTGGAGCTGAGGTAACTCGGCTCTTTTGTTATGTGAGGATAAGTATGGAGGAAATATATGAGAACCAAGTCTGTATAAATTGTAAAACAGATAAATGCAGAAAAAGTATAAAGATAATTAAGAAGCAAGACATATTTGATGGGCAGCTAATAACCATAACAACGATAAAATGCGATAATTTTAATGTTAAGAATAATTGTAAAAGGAGGAAAAGCAATGAAAAAGTGGACAAAGCAAAAAGCTGAAAACTATGTAGAAAGAATAGAAAAAAGCAAAGGACAAAAAGGACTAACATACTGGAGTGCAATGGATTATCTGAAGCACCATAGAACAATGAGTGCGATAATATAGGAGTGTGGAAATATGCTAATTAAAGCAAAAAGAACAGATAAACTACAAAGCAAAGTAAACGAGTATAAGAATAAAGCGGTAATAAGATATTTGGTATCAAAAGGATATGAGTGCAACAACACGAAAGAAAGTATGATAAGAATCAATAATTTATTAAAGAACAAGGGGCAAAAAGTAATAATAGAAACCAAAAACGAAAGGCTGTCAAAAATTGGTGCTTATTATACATGGGAA